>WQXK01000001.1 GCA_009784845.1 Dehalococcoidia bacterium
ATCGGCTCCCCCTCTTTTTTGTTATCGTTTAAAGACACAACCGAACAACCCATTGACGAAGACGAAGTAAGGGGTGTTCAATTTTGAATGGAACTGGCGGAGAGAGTGGGATTCGAACCCACGTCCCGTAATCGGGAACCGCTTTTCGAGAGCGGCACCATGAACCACTCGGACACCTCTCCTTGTGTACCACATTTTAGCGTAAAACACGTTAGGGGTAAATGGCCCACACAATTAAGAACCTTCGGCATACAATGGAAGCTGGAGGTGACAAAAGGAGTGAAGGGTTTGAAAGAGAAACATAGGATAGGTTGGATTTGTTGGGTGTTGTATCCATCTTTTCGTTTGTTCTCTGCCATGTACTGCATAAGTGCGGTATAAATAACATCAATGTCCTTATATGCCCCTTTATGCATTGCCAAACGGCTTTACCTTCGCAGGTTTTACTCATAACAAACTCACCATCTACGGCAATTGCCTCACCTACCGGAATTCCCAGTTCAACATCAAACTGTGTAAAATCAGCATTGGAATTACTGTAGGCAAGAAAAGGCGCACCAGCTATTTCCACGCCATTTCGTGCCAGAAAGCCGAATACCTTTTGCAGCCCTTCAGTTGCCAGCGTGGATATTTGAGCCATTGTCGCTTTTTCCCTCTTAATGGCCACCGCAATTTGAGATTTTTGCTCACTCAACTCAATGTTCACGCCGCCTTCCTCCTGAATAGTTTCTCCTATTTTATCAAGCCTGCGCGACAACTGTATGTCATATTTGAGAAAGGTATCAGTATTTTCCAAAATTTCTTTTGCGCGACTCTTAATAATCTCGCGAATGTGTTGCGGCTCAAGCACTTCGGAATATGCGCCAAACGACAAAATATAGCCGTAAAGCCATTCGTCTTCAGGCAATGCAACACACAGGTCATAACTGCCGTTGTCGTTTTTCGTGATCAGTTCACTGTCAAAGGTATCATACAAACGGCTTAAAACCCTTTCATCACAGCGCAGCTTCAAATCAACAAGCTTCAGTCTTGTCCCCTGTTCCTGGCACTCCTGAATGTCGCGCCTTGTAAAGTGCTGCTGCGTCACCTGAACGTCCCTGATTCTTGAAAGGCGAAATAAGCGCTGCGAGTTTCTCAACAGACAGTATGCCAGCAAATACCATGTATAAGCGTTGAAAATGAGTTTTACCGGCTCGGCGGAGCGGTTGCTTCTTTCGCCGCCTGCATTAACGTAATCGAAGCGGATTACATGGCTGTTAATAATCGCGTCCCTGATTTTGCTGAATTTGTTGTGTTCGTTGACCTTGCTGTTCCATCCCTCGAAATCCACCTCAATCAAATCGTGTGCTTTACTGTTTTTGAAAATTGCGCCAAGCTTATCAATAATCGCATCGGCTTCGGGATAGCTTGTCGCGCCATTGTTTTAAGCGCCAGCAGCAGCCCTTCGCTTTCGTTTTTGGAGAGGATGGCTTTATTCAGCGTATAATCTTCCAAAAGGGATATGCCACCGCTGTTGCCTTTGATGCTTCGCACGGGAACGCCAGCGGATGATAATACATCGATGTCGCGGTAAATGGTGCGCACGGATACTCCGAAGAGCTCGGCAAACTCTTTTGCTGTAACTGTTTCGCGATTTAAAAGTAGCGTCACTATTTCAAGCAGGCGGTTGATTTTCATACTCTGCACCTCTTAGGAACAGTGTCAGTTAATCTAGGATTTCAGTCCAAAAATGAACTACGCAAAATGCATAAGGATTTGCTGTAAACTCGCGACCCCTTACTTTGCCTCAACCAACTGCAATTTCTCTCTGAGTGCCTCCTGTAAAACACTCGAAAAGCTTAGTCCTGCAGCCTCAGCTTTGCGTTTTAGGTTACGCGGCAGGCTAACATTGGTGCGCACCGCTGTTGTGTCCAAATCCTTCCTGTAGGCATCAAAGTCAATATCAACATATGCCGCGATTTCACCCGGTGCAGTTGGCGGTAGCGACGTGGAAGGCTCGGGCACCGGACGCCCCATATCCTGCTCAAAAGTCGCCCATGCCCCTATGGCATCCCTCGCCATAAATAGCGCTTCTGCGACGTCACTGCCTTGCGTGTCTATATCCAAGTCCGGTATTGACACAAGAAATCCGACCTCACACGGGCTTAAGACAATTGGATATGCTTTCATATTGTGCTCCTTACCTCCCGGACTACTTTAGCCCTCTGCGCTTGATAATCTTCCTTGCCAGACCTTCGCCAATTTCCGTGTGGTGAGCGATGGGCTCGGATGCGCTCCCATTTGTGTAAATCGTATGCCCTCCGCAATCCCGGGCTTTCCACCACCCATTGGCAACAGCAAACTGATTAAATCTTTACGTTTCAAGGCAATCAGCATTATACACAATCTTTGCGCAATTGTCATCTTGTTTCGTCCATGGTATATTGCCAGCGTTCATAAAAACTCGATTTGGAAACCATTACTTTGATATTAAAACTCCAACAGAGATAATTACCATGAAAAAGTCAGATACCATCTTGGATGAGATACACGCGACTCGGCATAGAATTGAGGAAAAAACAAAAAACATGACGCCGTCGGAGCAAACGTTGTATTTCAACCAGCGCAGTGAAGTCGCCGCGAAGAAATATGGTTTCAAGATTATCGCAAGCGCGAAAGAGGATTGTGTTTCGCAAATAGCTTAACTTTTGATTGTTCATCAGCAAGACGTGAGCGCTTCACAAGTGGTCAGAAATTACAAGCGTGAAAACAGGAAACGTAACTATTTCAATCGTTTTGATTGTGTTTGGAGTTTTCATAGGGCTAACGCTGATACCCGGGTTGTGCCACCTTGTCGGAACATCGAAGGCAAAGAAAGGCATGAGTTTTAACAATTCAGACTATGAGCGCAGAAACTATGATAACGAAAGATATAGAACAGAACCCCCATATTATCGCAGCCAACCGCAGAAACGGGATATGAGGATTGGTGAAGAGCGTGGCTCTCCACTGGAATTGGAAAACAAAAGACTCAAAGCCGAGGTTGCGTACTACAAACGCAGATTGGAACGCTACGAGGGATAATTCGGGCATAGAGATGAATAACATACCGATGCCGGAAAAAAGCTCCGATTTTACAATCGAGGATATACATAAAATCAGGGAGTGGAATTACGAAAGGCGCAAAGGAATGACGCCTGCTGAAATAAACGAGGATACCCACAGGGGCGCAGAGCGCTTTTATGCCGAACTTGCCAAGCCTGCTGATCCGGAAATTGAGGCAGAAGTCGACTGCTTGCTGCAGTCTGTCAGAAAACCCATACCTGTTTAATCCCCCCAAGTCATGCTGCTGACAGATTCCTCAATCACCGGCTGCATCCCCAAATTTGCTTCGCGATTGGCTTCCGCAGTACCAGCGTTGCCTTGTAAGGACATGGATATATTACCTAAAACCCTTAGAGGCATATATAACTAATCAAGGCAAAGCCGGCTCAGTCAGAACAACTTAAAGTTGTTCTGAAGCAGTGAATACCCGACCTCACGGTTGGGGTAGTTTATTTTTGTTCGCCCAACGGCTCAATGTGGATTGTTGCGTCTATATTGAACTTTTCCTTGACCATATTCTCAATGAGCGTTGCGGTGTCATGCCCGTTTTTGATGCTTAATGCTTTATCAAGTATCACGTGCAGAGTTAGTTCCTGATGTGAAACGTAGTTGTGCAGGTGAAAGTGATGCAGTTCCAAATCGGTACCCAGCAGTTGTTTTACCTCACGGCTTATGGCCTCAATCAGTTCCTGTTTGGGCTCCTCCCCCAGTATTTTTGTTATGGACTGCGTCATAATCTTAAAAGCCGCAAAGAAGATGGCCAGTGCACAGAAAGCCCCCAAAACGCTGTCCATCCACCATAAACCATCGACGAACCTTGTTACCAAAATACCAATCAAAACAATTACGGATGATAATGAATCAGTGCGGTGATGCCAGCCGTCTGCTGCTATGACCGCATTGTCGTGTTTGCGCCCAAGATAAAAAGCGTATTGGGCTAATACTTCCTTAACAGCTATTGAGGCAACGGTTATAACAATGGCAATGGTTCCATATGACACGGATTCCCGGCTTTGAAATCTGCTTATGGAATCGCTGAGAAACTCATAGCCTATTACTGCCAAAATGAAAGCTACCAGCAGTGAAGCTACCAGTTCCCATCTTCCGTGACCGAATGGATGTTCTTTGTCGGGTTTCTTTGCCGCAAGCATCGCTGCGATAACAACGAATATTGATGTCAATGAGTCAGACATTGTATGCCAAGCATCCGCCATTAGGGCAACGGAACCAGTGAAGAGCCCCACCCACAGCTTTACGGCAAATAAGAGGGCATTGACGACAACGGACAACACGCCCTCAACCACCTGTGCTTTTTCTCTTTTCATACTCAACTCTCCTGCTTTGGTTCTTGGGTGGTTTTACGGCGCATCACACGTCTGTGCTCGGCAGAAAAAAACACACCCATGGAACATCTTTCTGTCCCACAGATGTGTTACGCATCTGCTGTCGTCAAGTTACGACCCGACCACACAAACCCAAAGGGTTGAGCGCCTGCTCAGATTTTCTTAAATTTTCCCTAGTGCCTTATGCAAATTTCATGTATTGTAGCACATTTTTCCGCGCACGCTAACAAGAACAAGCGCCATAACGAAATACAGGAGACATGAGCGGCTCTAGGATGACAAAAGGGGTGCAAAATGGAAAGCGATAAGGAAAACAAACTATACTAGGACAATTCCTGCATGACCATCTGGAGCACCTGTGGCACGGCAGCTTCAACAGATGGGGTAAGTCCAAGTCCGACTGCCGTATCCGCCGGTTCGCAGCCGATAATCACGACCTCTTCCGGATAGATGTTCAGCACGGAGGCGGTGGCCATAATGCGTTCCAAATCAGTTTCATGCATGGAAACGCTGAAGTCTGAAAGTCTGGGGCTACGCATTAAAGCCTCTTTGTTAATTTTGAGACGATGCAGCCTGCCGGGCTCTGAGCCCGGCAGGCTGATAGCATCTACAAATACCACCTTGTGGTACCCCTCAAGCTTGAGAGCACATTTGAAACCCGATATTCCGAAATCCGCCACATCAACACCGGGCGGCAATTCCACATTGTCCAGTTCTTCTGCGATGAGCGGCCCTAAACCGTCGTCTTTCTTCAGTTTATTGCCAACACCACATACCAGAATACGGGTCACTCATTTAACCTTTCTTAGTGGCTATGGGAATGAGCATGACCTTCGTGCGTGTGTGAGTGGTCATCTTTATGCTCCCACTGATGCAGCATTTCGTCTGCATGCAAATGGTCGAGGTCACACTCTGTCAGCAGTCTCTCATACGGGTTGAACACCTGTACGGTGCAGCCCAGACATGGGTCGAAACTGCGAATAGTGCGCACTACATCAACGCCGTCGATTTCAGCGCCAATAGGCTCGGTTATATCAGAGCCGATGATGGCAGCCTCATAAGGACCCGGGCGATCCAGCGCATCGCGTGGCGAAACGTTCCAAGCGGTTGGGGTGATAATCTGATAGCGATGAATCTTACCATCACGCATAACCACCCAGTGCGCTACGGCACCGCGCATACCCTCAGCCATACCGACACCGATGCCGGTCTTTGGTCTGCGGTACTCATTCCAAACCTTCGTTTCACCTTTCTTAATCAGGGCTAATGCCGCACCTACCATGCGATAGGCCAAGAAAGCTGAATAGGCATGCCAGTAGGCACGCGCTCTTACGCGCTCAATGGAGTTATTCGAGGTGGGGATTTTCCACTCCATAGTAACCTCACCGGGAACGCGGCAACCAACAACCGTACCGGCCGGCAGGGTGAATTTGACGGAGGTACCGGTGGACTCGGCTGCTTTCTTTGAAACGGCCTGAACATACATTCTTGAAAGCGGGTTGGCCTGCAAAACGTGAGTCTTGCCGTCTACGCGATTCTTCCAGTCGAGCCAGCGTGGAGTCTTAGCCCATGTATATTTACCGGCGAAATCCTTTTCCTTGCCGGCTACGGGCTTGGTGGACTCATTCCACTGATGATCTTTTGTCAGCGGATTGCCATTTGGATCCTTGGAAAAATCAGATGAGACAGTATCGTTGTAGTATGAGTGAGTGACGGTTTCCTGAACACCAACGTTAATTTCTACCAGGTCGTTGGTGACAATCTTGCCGTCGATGACAACACCGGGGGTAACAAAGCGCTTTTCGCCCCACTTGGACATATCGGCATATTTCGCGTTGTAAGCCGTCGGATCGTCATACACGCCATATGACAGGAAGTTGAAGGGGAATTCTCCAACCTTATCCAGTCCATTGGCTGAGAGGAAGTCAATCAGGTCGTCGAATGCCGGTACCAATTCCTTGGTAAAAGCGATGCCCTTGGCGAGATTGACATAAACAGACTCAATTTCCGGAATATTAACCGTGAGGGCAATACCGCCCGGAATGAAGTTGTTCTGATGCGGATGCTTGGCGCACAGCGTGGTGGCCATGTTGATACCATTCTTGGATGCCTCGAGACACTTAACCCAAAGGCTACCGGTTATGGGGTTAAGAGCAGTCATAATATCGCCAATTTTGTCATAGCCGTGAGCTGCAGCGCGGGGCGCAGGGGTAACCTTCGCCTTAGCCAGCAGATCAGGATTTGATTTGGCACAGATGGCCTCGGAATAATCCGGACCCTCAAGAATACCGCAGCCTAATGCACCGTCATAAACCTCTTCGGCCATGAGGGCCAGATTGCGCAGACCGATGCCCAACGGGGGCGGAGGAGCGCCGTAGGCCATATCAACCGCCAAAACAGAGGCGGTTGCATGGGGAGTGGGGCACACGCCGCAGCTGCGCTGACCCAACCAAATGGCGTCAGCCGGCTCGCGTCCTACCAGAATATCCTCAAGTCCGCGGAACATGGTGGCATAAACGTGAGCATCGGTGTATTTCTTGGCGTCCAAATCAGCCTTGGCATTGACGCCCATGTGGCCTTCAATACGAGTGACTGGTTCAATGTTCAGTTCAGTAGATTTTCCCATTTTATAAGCTCCTCTTGTGGAATCTGTGGAGAGTGGCTTTTACCTTACCAAGGTTATCCAGGATGCCCTCAACCACCCATGATTTGATAGGTGACTTCTGCAGGAACGGGGACATCGGTGGATCGGGAAAAGCCGGCTCTGTGCAGCCGATGCACGGGGAACCCGTTGAGGGACAGCCGCCCAGACCATTGGCGAAACCATAGCGCGGTACGCCGCAGTGGACGATGGGACCCTTGCAGCCGAGCAAACCCATACAATAAGGTTCACCATAATGATGCGAGAATTTACCCTCAGCCAGGAAACCTGCTCTGGGGCAGACGTGATGCGCCAATTCGCCATAGAGGAACTTGGGACGATTGACCTCATCCAGTTCCGGCACTGAGGCGGCACCGCGGGCTACCAATACCAGATAAGCCAGGACCCTGAGGGTGTTGTCGCCGGGTGTAGGACAACCGGGGACATTGATTACGGGCAAACCAAGCGTACTCTTGTAGCTTGCGCCAAGGAATTGACCCAGTCCCATGGCTCCGGTAGGATTGGGTTTGCCGGCAGCTACACCGCCGTAAGCAGCGCAGGTACCAATGGCAACCATAGCGGCTGCTTTGCTCTTAAGAGCATTCACAACCTCGGTAACGGTGACGATTTTGCCGTGCATATCGCCGATACCGCAGAAGTAACCACCTGTTTTCTGAGCAAGTTTCTCATCCGGAATTGCGCCTTCAAGAACCACCACAAATGGATCCAGCTTGCCAGCTTTGGCAGCTTCAATCGGTGCCATAGCACTTTCGCCCCATGGCGCCATGATGGTCGGGTGGAAGGCAATGTTTACCCCACTGAGTTCCGGTAACACACCAGTAATCACGTCTGCTAAAGACGGATTGCTGGCACTGAGAAGAGCCACCGTATCACCGGTGCACCCTTGACCTTGCAACCAGATTACATTAATTGGCTGCATCTTGTACTCCTCCTTTTGTTATTTTTTCATTCTCAAAAATTGGCGCTAAATGGCCAACTATTGCAAAATTTGAAGCTATTCGGCATAAAAAAACACCCGCCAAAAGGGGTGCTTACATATCTTGATGTAACTCAATAGCAAAACCACCGACATGAGCGCCATGAAAACTCATATCGCCTGTGCCGTAAAGATACTGAGCTTTAAGGATATAAAATGCCATAGCTTTAAAATAATTGCTGATAAGGTAGCACTTCCTCTAAATAAATGTCAACTATATCCCTTGTATTCCAGCGCAGGTATTTGTACCTAATAACATGTGACAAAATAGTCAAATTAAGCTATCATTAGCGCGTCTGTTGCATGCTGACAAAATTATAGTGATGGAGGAAGAAGTGGCGACCGAAAACAGAGAACGCAAGCATATCATCCTTGAAAAACCC
Source organism: Dehalococcoidia bacterium (assembly GCA_009784845.1). The sequence continues at coordinate 8,449 of WQXK01000001.1, forward strand.
CTTCCTGAGATTTTAGACGATATAGAAACAAGTATTGAAGTATCCGAGAAAGCCGCCGCTGAGGCACGACTGGCTGCGGTTGAGGCGCGCAAGGCAGGCGAGCAGGCAGCAGCCGATGTTATGAAAAAAATCCGCACACTATTCCTCAAAATGACACAGGATATCACCGAGGAACTGGCCAAAAGTTAGCACGGATCGGAACTACCCGTCACCGCAAATGACGCATCCGCGTTATTTGTTTGGTATAATCGCGTAATATACAGGCGCCAACGGCAAGATGTCAGGCGGCGCATGGTGCGCCCTGCATGGGTATCACGAATGGTGCCGTATGAGAGTATTCAGTGCCCAAGATATATGGATTGGACTGCAACAATAATTTAAATTAACGCAAAGTATAAAATGACAAAACTGCTAGATGGCATAAACAGTCCCGCCGATATTAGGGAAATACCGGCAGCACAACTCCCGGCTCTGGCCGAGGAGTTGCGCCAGGATATGATTTCGATGGTTAAGGTTACTGGCGGGCATTTGGCCTCAAGCCTCGGGGCGGTGGAGTTGACCATTGCGCTGCATCGCGTTTTTGATGCACCAGCCGACAAGATTATTTGGGACGTGGGGCATCAGGCTTATGCTCACAAAATGCTAACCGGGCGCCGTGAACAATTTGCAACCCAGCGCCAGTATGGTGGGCTGTCGGGATTTCCGGCGCGCGACGAAAGCCCTTATGATTCCTTCGGTGCGGGTCATGCCAGCACTTCCATCTCGGCTGCATTGGGCATGGCCACTGCCCGTGACCTAAGCGGCGAGAGTTATCACATTATCTCTGTCATAGGAGACGGTTCCATCGGCGGCGGCATGGCCTTGGAGGCGCTGAATAATACCGGTGCCTCGGGCACCAAGATTATAATTGTACTTAACGACAACGGCATGTCCATTTCCCCGACAGTGGGCGATATTGCCAAGCTTCTGCGCAAGGTGCGCTTCAACCGGCGTTACTACCAGGCCAATGAGGGCAGCAAACGCATATTACGCGCCATACCGCTGGGCAAACAGTTACTGAGGCTTGCAGGGAAGATCAAGCAAAGTATGAAAGGCTTTTTCATACACAACACACTGTGGGAGGACTTCGGTCTGGCATATATGGGACCGATTGACGGGCACAACATAGCCGAGTTGGAATCCGCCCTGAAGCAGGCGCGCTCATATGCGCATAAGGCCATACTGGTGCACGTTGTGACTACCAAGGGAAAGGGCTATGGTCCGGCAGAGGATGACGCCGTATGCTTTCACGGCATCGCACCAGAGGGCAGCGCTGCCAAAATCGCCCCGTCATACAGTCAGGTGTTTGCACGCAGCACACTGGAAATGATGCGTCGCGATGAATCCATCGCCATAATCACCGCCGCCATGCCAGAGGGTAACTGCCTTGAGCCCATACAACAGGAGTTCCCCAAGCGTGTTTTTGACGTTGGCATCTGTGAGCAGCACGCCGTCACTTTCGCCGCAGGGCTGGCAGCGCAGGGCATTAAGCCTATTGTTGCCATCTACTCCACCTTCTTGCAGCGCTCCCTTGACCAAATCATCCATGACGTGTGTTTGCAGAAGCTGCCCGTCACATTTGCCGTAGATCGCGGCGGAATTGTTGGCGACGACGGAAAAACGCATCAGGGTCTTTTCGACCTGTCATACCTGCCTTTGGTGCCCGACATGGTGCTGGCGTCACCCAAGGACGAAAATGAGTTGCAGCATCTGTTATATACCGCCGTTTACAGCGGTCGTCCCATGGCAGTGCGCTATGCCCGCGGTTGCGGTCTGGGCGTGCCTATGGACCAAGATTTCCAAACCATTCCGATCGGCTCCGCTGAAATACTGCGCCGTGGGGCGCATGTAACGCTTGCGGGAATCGGAACATGCGTGGCATCAGCGCTGGAAGCAGCCGATATACTTGGCTCAAAGGGAATTGAGGCCACTGTGGTCAATGCCCGTTTTGTCAGCCCGCTGGATTGTGTCACCCTCACGGAGGCGGCCCGTGCCACCAAGCGGCTGGTGACCATAGAGGAAAATGTACTCAGGGGCGGTTTTGGCAGTGCCGTACTGGCCGTGCTTGAGCAATCTTCAATAGATGGACTGAAAGCACACTGCATCGGCATACCGGATGAGTTTGTCGAGCACGGCACGCAGGCCATATTGCGCGCAAAATACGGCTTGGACGCACAAGGCATAGCGCGCCAAGTGCAGGCTTTGCTCCCTGAGTTGGGCCTGCGTGAGTAATCGAGGTTTTTCAGCAGTCACAAATATTATATAAAGGCAGTGAAAAATGGATAAAAAGACCGTTCGCGACGTCAGTATGTCAGGGAAAAAGGTGTTAACACGCGTTGATTTTAATGTTCCTTTAGACGTAAATAGCGGGAACATCACCGACGACAGCCGCATTAAAGCTGCCGTGCCCACTATAGACTATCTGCTTGACCATAACGCCAGCCTCATTTTGTGCTCCCATATGGGACGCCCGAAAGGCAAGGTCATTCCCGGACTGAGCCTGCGCGGCGTGGCAGAGCGGCTATCCAGCATCCTGCGCCAATCGGTAAGTTTCGTGCCTGTGTGCATCGGTCCTAACGTAGAGGCGCGCGTTGCCGAACTTAAAAGCGGTGAAATTCTGGTTCTGGAAAACCTGCGCTTTCATCCCGAGGAGGAACAAAACGACCCGCTGTTCTCCCAGACTTTAGCCAAACTGGGTGACATCTATGTTGATGATGCCTTCGGCACGGCGCATCGTGCGCATGCATCAATTGTCGGCGTAACGAAATTCCTGCCGTCAGTTGCCGGACTGTTACTTGAGAAAGAAATCAACTCACTTGGCAAAGTGCTGCTCACGCCGGCGCGACCTTTCGGCTTACTGCTGGGAGGCGCCAAAATCAGCGACAAAGTGGCACTCATCGAAAATATTCTGCCACGCGTGAACTACATAATTATCGGAGGCGGCATGGCCGCAACATTCCTCAAGGCTAAAGGCCATGAGGTAGGGCAGTCACTTCTGGACAACGCCATCGACACGGCCTCCTATCTAATGCAAAAGGCAGAGGCGAACAACGTTAAGGTATTCCTGCCAGAGGACGTTGTGATTGCCGATGTCGGCCGCGACGATAACTGGGAAACGGTTTCCATTGCCGACATGCCAGCAAACAAACGTATCGTGGATATAGGGGCACTCACTGTGAGCAACTACACACGCATACTTGAGCGCTGCAAAACAGTTTTCTGGAACGGGCCCATCGGTGTATATGAGGTGCCGCAGTTTGCCGAGGGCACGCGCGCTTTGGCACGCATTATCTCAAGCGTCAATGCCACCACCATCATCGGCGGCGGATCCACAGCGGAAATTGTCACCGGTATGAATCTCAACGGGCGTATGACTTTCGTTTCCACAGGCGGCGGTGCCGCATTAAAATTCCTCAGCGGCGTAACACTGCCCGGTGTCGAAGCACTGCTGGATAACTAAGCCGCAAAAAGGAGAGGCCTTTGAAAAACAACTTGGAACTAATGCAGGAATTATCTGTCGTTTCGCCATCGAAGATTGTCATGCTGGTAATCGACGGACTCGGCGGACTGCCAAACGGAACGGGAAAAACAGAACTTGAAACGGCGGCAACACCAAATATGGATAAGCTTGCGCAGTCGGGCAGTTGCGGGCTTATGCAAACAGTGGCCCAGGGGATAACCCCAGGCAGTGCCCCCGGGCATCTGGGGCTTTTCGGGTATGATCCGCTTTCTTATACCATTGGGCGCGGTGTACTTGAGGCACTGGGCATGGATTTTGAACTTCAGCACGGCGATATCGCCGCACGCGGAAACTTCTGCACGCTTGATGCGCAGGGGCTCATAAGCGACCGCCGCGCCGGACGCATACTAACTGAGGAAAGCAGCAAGCTGTGCTCTCTGCTTGACGGCATGGAAATTGACGGCATACAGGTTATTGTGCGTGCCGTAAAAGACCATAGACTGGTGGTGGTATTCCGCGGGGTAGGGCTGAGTGAAAAAATCAGCGACACAGACCCGCAGCAAACATGTTTGCCGCCCAAGGAAGTGGCCTCACTCGAGTCAGACGCCGGGCGCACGGCACAAGTGGTTAATACTTTCCTCGCTGAGGCGAGAAAAAGATTGGCGCCGCACGCCCCGGCCAACATGGTCCTGCTGCGCGGTTTCTCATGTCTGCCTTCCTTTCCGTCTTTTCCCGACATCTACAAAATGCGCAGCGCTGCCATTGCCGGCTATCCCATGTACCGCGGGCTGGCCAAAGTGGTGGGTATGGACGTGCTCAAGACAGGGCTAACCTTGGCAGATGAGTTGAACACCATGGAGCAGAATTATGCGGATTACGATTTCTTCTTTGTGCATGTTAAAGGCGCCGATGCCGCAGGGGAAGATGGCGACTTTGCGCGCAAGGTATCTGTGATTGAGGATGTGGACCGCCACCTGCCGAGTCTGTTGCAACTTAAGCCGGACGTATTGATTATTACAGGGGACCACTCAACGCCTGCTGTGCTTTCAGGTCACAGCTGGCATCCCGTGCCATGCCTTCTGTCTTCTGCTCATTGCCGCCGTGACAATATAACTGAATTCGGTGAGTCTGCTTGTCGCAACGGCGGGCTTGGACATATTAACGCTACCTCTTTAATGTGGCTGGCAATGGCAAACGGGTTGAAATTGACCAAATTCGGGGCGTAAATCATGCTGACTTAGCCATCGTCAAGAATATAAGTAGTATTGCACAATCATAGGAGGGTCTTTTCATGAGTATGCTGACTTATTTGGCAAGTAGCACACCACTTCCTGTGGGAAAGTTTATAACCGCTCCTGATGTGATATATTGTAACTACGCTGAATACCAACAATCGACAGATTTTGTCAATATTATGCCAGAAAAAATTTTTGTTTCTCCTCCTTACGACTTTAGCATTAAATTACATCGCACAAACTGTCCAGTACATTTTTACAAACGTAAATCAGAAGTGCACTTTATTGGTATTGACGAATACAAGAATACAGAACCACCAACAAGAATTTTGCCTGATGTTGGGGTATATGCGACGCCATCCAATGAAACACAAGAGTTAATACGTCGTAAGCAAGATGTTACAACGCAATTTTCATTGCCATATATCTATTACTTGGGTATGGGGTGTAGCGAAACTGCGTTGAGAGAGTTGATTTGTCTCATTTAAAGGATGGTGAAAAAGCAGAGTTATACGAATGTTGGGCACTCGAAGAAAGTGAAGCACGTAATACGATGTACGATCAAGTTGAAAACTTGCAAGCCTACATAGACAATAGGGATATTACGATTCCATCATCAGAACATGCAGAGCACGCAAAGAAGCACTTTATTACCTATAACGCTCCTTTTGAATTGACCTGTTCCACCAAAACATGCCCAAATGCTTATTTTTCAAATTACATTAAATGTAGCGATGTAATAACAATTTATGCTGATAAGCAAGAGGAATCTATACCATATTCGCTAGCTGATAGGGTTCTAGGTTGCTAGTTTACAAAGGCAATAATGTTAATCATGTGTGAATAGATACAAGTGTATTATCATTGGATACGTTCGCATAACTTGGAAATGCTGTGCGTTCCGCATCATGATATGAAGTTGTACTTGAAACAAATGTTGGAATCTGCATAGAATTGATGGTGTTGCAGTGAAAATGTGAGATATCACACCACCACAAATTAAACTGAGGTGAATAAAATGCGCAAAGTGATGATTGCAGCCAATTGGAAAATGAATACCACGCCAAGCGAGGCACAGACTCTGGTGAGCCAGCTCTTGCCTGCCTTATGCGATATCACAGGAGTAGAAGTGCTGCTGTGTCCACCGTTTATTTCCACAGTATTGGTGACAGAACTTATCAAAAACAGCAGCGTACGGCTTGGTGCACAAAACACATACTTTGAGGACAAGGGGGCTTTTACAGGCGAGATTTCTCCTGTCATGCTGGCGGGCATGTGCCAGTATGTCTTGCTTGGGCATTCCGAGCGCCGCGGCCTATTCGGAGAAAGCAACCAGATTGTAAACCGCAAAATCAAGGCTGCTGTAAAGCATGCTCTTAATCCCGTGTTATGCGTAGGCGAGAGTTTGGAGGAAAATGACGCAGGACGCACGGATGACGTGCTCGGTGCGCAGTTGCGTCAGTCGCTTGAGGGCATAAGCATTGCTGAGGCACAGGGATTGGTTGTGGCCTATGAGCCTATTTGGGCCATCGGCACGGGTCGTGCCGCAAGCGGCGCGCAAGCCAATGTCACCATAGGCATGCTCAGAAGCACTCTTGCCGGTATTTTCGATGAGGCGACCGCTGCGTCGGTCCGCATTCTTTATGGCGGCAGTGCCAATGGCGCCAACATTGCCGAATTTGTGAGTCAGCCGGAAATTGATGGTGCACTTGTGGGTGGAGCATCACTTAAATCAGATGAGTTCATCAGTATGGTAAAGCAGGCATCAACTGCCAAAGGCTAACATTTTCCGGAATAGTGCGTAATGCAGCGCGTCGTAACAATCATAGGACCAACAGGGGTCGGCAAAAGCGCACTGGCGCTTAAGCTGGCAGGTGCTCTTAAAGCTGAAATTATCAGCGCCGACAGCCGACAAATATACCGTTCGCTGGATATCGGCACGGCTAAGGCGACTAAAGCCGAGCAGGAGCTGGTCCGGCATCACCTAATCGATATTGTTGCACCAGACGAGGATTTCAGCTTGGCGCAATACCAGCAGATGGCATATCAGGCTATAGATGACATAAATGCACGACATAAACTGCCGTTATTGGTCGGCGGAAGCGGACTATATGTATGGGCTGTGCTTGAGGGTTGGCAAATCCCGAAGGTAGCACCCGACGCAGCGCTGCGTCGCGAGCTTGAGGCGCGTGCCGCAAGCGGTGAGGCAGCGCAACTCTATGCCGAATTGCAGCAATTGGATAGCGAGGCGGCTGCGCGCATTGACCCGCGCAACGTAAGACGCGTCATACGCGCGCTTGAAATAGGGCACCAGCCGCAAAAGAACGCCCCCCCGTCTAAGGTCACGCCATCTTTTGAGCAGATGGTCATTGGGCTGACCTGTCCGCGTGATGCGCTTTACAACCGCATTGACAAGCGTGTGGATATAATGTTGCAGCAGGGGCTGACAGATGAGGTCAGGAGGCTTTTGGAGCGGGGATATAAGGCAGACCTCCCGGCCATGTCAGGCATTGGATACCGCCAGATGGTGGCTTTCCTGAATGGCAAGGTTAGCCAAGAAGAGGCCGTGCAGCAAATTAAATTCGAGAGCCACGGGCTGGCGCGGCAGCAATATAACTGGTTCAGCCTAAAAAATGCTACAATACATTGGTTTAATGTCACAGAGGACTACTACGAGCGTGCGTTTGTGGCAGTCAGTGAATTTATAAATAAGTAAGGTTTTACAAATGCGTTTCACAAAACTACAGGGACTTGGCAACGATTTTGTATTGCTGGACGGCAGAGGCAATGAGCGCGACTGGGCACGGTTGGCTGTCGCAATGTGCCGCCAGCACTTCGGGATCGGCTCTGACGGATTGCTCGTATTGCAGGAATCCGAGAAGGCTGATTTCCTCATGCGCATGTTCAACCCTGACGGGACGGAATCCGAGGCTTGCGGCAACGGATTGCGCTGTTTTGTACGCTATTTGGCAGACAATGTTGTAAAGGACGGCACCAAAAAGCTCAAAATTGAAACGTTGGCAGGCATACGCCAAACCAAGCTCATCGAGGACGGCGATTTAATCCAAGTCGCCATGGGGCAGCCCGAGTTCAGTCTGTCGGCCATTCCGGTGGCAGCAGGTACCGCCAGCGGTAAAACGTTTGACATAATGACGGGTGATTGGCCGCTGGACGTGCACGGGCGCCGCTTAATGCTTAATTTTGTTTCCATGGGAAACCCGCACGCTGTGTATTTCACTGACGAGCCGGTGAATGATTTCCCGCTTGAGGACATCGGACATATCGTGGCAACGCATCCATTATTTCCGAAAGGTGCCAATTTTGAGGTCGCGCGCGCGCTAGACAGTCATAAAATTGAGATGCGCGTATGGGAACGCGGAGCAAGGGAAACCCTTGCCTGCGGCAGTGGCGCCTGTGCTGTTGCCGTCGCCGCTCAACTTAGAGGATTATGCGCCGACAAAGTGGAAATCCTACTCCCCGGAGGCTGTGCCTGCGTAGAGTGGAGTAAGGGCCAAGACGTTCTGCTTACCGGTCCGGCAGAGGTGGTTTTCAGCGGTGAATGGCCGGAATAACACGCTTACAAAGCATGTAATAGGAGCATATATATATGAAATTATCACAACGTTTGGATCAGCTGGCACCTTACCTTTTCGTGGAAATCAATAAAAAAATCGCTGAGAAACGTGCCCGCGGGGAGGAGGTTATCAGCTTCGGCATAGGAGATCCGGATATTCCCACGCCGGACAATGTCATAGAGAAGCTGTGCAGTGCAGCACGCGAGCCGGCTAACCACCGCTACCCCGAAACAGAGGGACTTCCTGCCCTGCGGCAGGCGATGGCAGCATGGTATCACAGGCGCTTCGGCGTGACGCTTGATCCGAACAGTGAGGTGTTGCCTCTCATCGGCTCCAAGGAAGGCATCGGGCATATATCTTTCTGTCTGATTGATACGGGTGACGTAGCATTGGTGCCTGATCCGGCTTATCCGGTTTACTCCGTCAGCACCAAGCTTGCCGGTGGGGAGCCGTACTATCTTCCGTTAAAGGAGGAGAACGCCTTTTTGCCGGCTCTCGACGACATTCCGGCTGAGGTTTTGGCACGCTCAAAGGTGTTGTGGCTAAACTATCCCAACAACCCGACAGGTGCCACAGCCGACGTGGATTTCTTCAAGCGCGCTGTTGAGTTTGCTGCCAAACACAACCTTGCCATCTGCCACGATAACCCATACTCCGAGGTTGCCTATGACGGCTACAAGCCTGTAAGCTTCCTTCAGGCAGACGGGGCAAGAGGTGTTGGCGTGGAATTCCACTCACTCTCCAAAAGCTATAACATGACCGGCTGGCGTATTGGCATGGCGGTTGGCAACGCCGGTATGATTGATGCATTAAAGAGGTTTAAATCGAACCTCGACTCCGGCATTCCGCAGGCTATCCAGTACGCTGCCATAGAGGCACTCAGCGGTCCGCAGGATGCCATCGCTGCCCATAACACTATTTACCAGCGCCGCCGCGACCTTGTAACAGACGTACTTAACGACATAGGCTGCCAGGTATATACGCCCAAAGCCAGCCTATATGTTTGGGCCAAAGTACCGCCGGGGCATACGTCGCTTGAGTTTTCCACGGACCTGCTTGAGCAGGTTGGCGTGCTGGTCATACCAGGCACGGGGTACGGTCCCAGTGGCGAGGGTTTTGTAAGGCTGTCACTGACGCTGCATGATGCTGCGCTGGTAAAGGCTCTTTCCAAGCTGTCGTCATGGCAGGATAGCCATAACCGTTTTAAGTCTAAACACTAAGAGGCATAACACTATATCCAAAACATTTTTCAATACCAAGGCTGCTGTTGAAAAAGCATTCCTTGTAGGGGTAGATACAGGCTCACGCGACGGCTGGACAGAGGAAGAGTCGCTGGAGGAGTTGGCACAGCTGGCAAAAACGGCCGGATCTCAGGTATCAGGGCGTTTGATTCAAAAGCTGGACATGCCGCATTACGTTACCTATTTGGGCAAAGGAAAACTGGATGAGTTGGTTCACAAGCGGCAGAGCGCCGACTGGGACCTGATCATTTTCGATGATGAACTTTCTCCAAGGCAGCAGACCACGCTTGAGCACATGCTAAAAATCAAAATCATTGACCGCGTGGCTTTGATTTTGGATATTTTTGCCCGCCACGCCCATACGCGCGAAGGCAAGCTTCAGGTTGAGCTTGCGCAGCACCAGTATCTGATGCCGCGCCTGTCAGGGCAATGGAGCCATCTGGAGCGTCTGGGAGGCGGTATCGGCACGCGCGGACCTGGTGAGTCACAGCTTGAAACGGACAAACGACTAATCCGCAATAAAATCAGCAAACTTAAAAAGGAACTGCGTGAAGTGCGCAAGCATCGCATGCTCTATCGCGACAAACGCCGCAGCAGCGGTATACCCATAGTAGCCCTTGTAGGTTATACCAACACCGGCAAAAGCACGCTGCTCAATGCGCTAAGCCAGGCAGGCGTGATGGCAGAGAATAAGCTATTTGCCACACTTGACCCTACCACCAAACGGCTGACTCTTCCTGACCTGAGCACAATATTGCTTTCTGATACCATCGGTTTTATTCGTAAGCTGCCCACCACATTGGTGGAGGCGTTCAGCGCAACGCTGGAGGAGTTGGTCGAGGCCACTGTGCTACTGCACGTCGTGGATATGACTTCACATAACGCTGCAGAACAAAATTCGGTGGTGGAGGGCATTTTAGGCGATTTAAAACTTGAGAACAAACCGCGCCTGACTGTCCTGAATAAAATTGATATGCTGCTGGATAAAAATGAAAGCTGGGATGAGGCGAAGGCACTGGAGTTTTTATCGGATATGGCAGGTGAAAACGACAACACCGTCCTGATATCAGCCGAAAAGAAATGGGGGCTGAAAAAGATAACCCAAAAAATTAGTGTGCAAGTCGCACAAGCCCATAAAAGTGATGCGGAACAGTCCGTGCTTCCGCCGTAAAATTCAATTTGGGGATGAAAATGATAAATAAGAACGAAATTCAAGAACAGATTGTTTGTGCCGTTGATGCCGCCAAAAGGACAAATCCTTTGGTCGGGTCCGTCACAAACTCGGTAACCATCAACTTTGTGGCAAATGCACAGCTTGCCGTCGGCGGCTCGGCCGCCATGGTGTATCTGGATGATGAAGGGGAATTCCTGGCGGGGGTGGGAGGTGCTTTCTATATAAACATCGGCACCATCCTTCCTCTCTACGAGCAGTCATTACCCCATATCGCCAGGAAACTGCACGAGTTCGGCAAACCCTGGGTTTTGGACCCTGTAGCTGTCGGCATCGGGACGCTTAGAAGCAGCATACTGACGCAATTTAAGGCATATAAGCCCAGTATAATCCGCGGTAATGCATCGGAGATTATAGCGCTGGCTGGTTTGTGGGGGCTTGATAAAGCCACAAAGTCCAATGTCCGCGGCGTTGACTCAACCGACGCTGTCACCTCTGCAAAAGCGTCGGCGATTGCGTTGGCTAAATGGACGGGCGGTGCTGTGGCTGTGTCCGGTGCGACCGATTTGGTCACAGACGGCTCAGTGGTGGTTTTCTCTCACGGTGGCTCGCATTACTTTGAGAAAATAACCGGCGCAGGCTGCTCGCTGGGCGGCGTAGCTGCCATATATGCTGCGGTGGCAACCCCGTTTGTTGCGGCACTTTGCGCAAGCGCAATCTGCAATTTGGCGGGGCAACGCGCCGAACAAAAAGCCGCAGGACCTGGAAGTTTTCAAAGCGAGTTTCTTGACGAACTGTATAAAGCAACGCCTGAGGATGTTGCAAATAACCATTTTGAAATTGAGGAGATTTGACATGAACACATTAGTCGCAGTTGCCATTGCACCGGTTGGGGTTGGAGATGAGCTTGCACGTGAGGTGGCAGAAGTCGTTCGGGTAATCCGTAACTCCGGTCTGCCGAATCGGACCACCTCTATGTTTACCGAGATTGAAGGCGAATGGGACGATGTTATGCGCGTGGTAAAGGACGCAACATTTGTACTGGCACAGAAAGGTATCCGCACAGAGGTCGTGCTGAAAGCCGACATTCGCCCCGGTTTTAGCAATATGCTTGACATAAAGATTGAGAAATTAAACAGTATTTTGGATGAAAAGCACTAATAATATGCGTAATAGTTTTGATATTTCGGCATATTTTGTGGTCGGACCCGAAAGTACAAAGGGCAGACCCGTGGCGTCAATAATCAAAGACGTTGTAGAGGCGGGGTTTACATGCATTCAAATCCGTTCCAAAACAGCGTCAGCACGTGAGATGATTGCGCTGGTGCGGCAATCAGCCGATATTATTGCCGATGCCGGCAGATCCAACGAAGTGACGCTGCTGGTTGATGACCGGCTTGATGTCGTTTTAGCTGCAAGGGAGCAGGGAACTAAAGTAGATGGAATCCACGTCGGGCAATCTGATATACCGGTTGAGGTATGCCGTAAGTATCTGGGAGATAACGCCGTTATAGGGTTGTCGGCCAAAACCACCGAGTTGTTTGACTACGTTCAAACAGCAGATGTTAGTCAAATTGACTACTTTGGAGCAGGGCCACTTCATGAAACGCCTACCAAACCTGATTGCGGTGCAGGCGCAGATGGTAAAATACTCACCAGAAGCTTTGATGACATTACCAGACTGGTAAAACTCAGCCCAATTCCGGTTGTTGTGGGGGGCGGGGTCAAACTGGCAGATATTCCACAACTCGCCAGAACGGGCGTTGGGGGGTTCTTTGTGGTATCAGCTATATCCGAGGCCGACGAGCCAAAAGCAGAAGCTGAAAAGCTAATTGAGGCGTGGCAAGCAAACAGCAAGATATCTTAGGCTGTTATTTTGTCGTCTTATATCATGGGAATCGTGACAATGGGACAGAATTAGCTTTGAAAAGGGCTTAAAAAAGGTTCAGCGATACCAAGACGATACTGATAATTATTTTTAGCCATGAAAGACGCTCAATCAAACGGGCATCTTTTTTATGCCCACAAGGTAGCTTTCGTCGGCCTGCCCGACAAAGTACCAGATTGGGTCATACGCTCACTTTTTGGGAGCGTATGGTATCGGTGGAATAGGGTTTCCAAAGGGACACCCTTTGGCACATTGGCTTCTGCAAGAAGTCTAGTGTGTTATGTTATGCTTTTCTTCCTGAAAGTATTTTACCTCAGCTTTACATGCTGCATGCTAAATTTCCAAAATAGCTGGGGGGTTGCAATGAAAAACAATGTTTTCAATGTAGTTATTTTGGTGTTAACTTTGATATCAACAGGGTGTGGTATTATAAGTAGTATTGGTGCGCCTATGTTTAACGCAAAAATTCTTGAAATCAATGGGGATTCTGTTATTGTTGAACCTGTAGATGGAGAAGATATTTTACGTTCCTGCGACAGATTATGTTTTAGCTCAATAAATCTTGCTAAACTGGATATAGCTATTGGCGATATAGTTTCCATAACATATAATGGAGCTGTAAGAGAAACCTACCCTGGTCAGATAGACGTAATAAAGTGGTCACTTCATGAGAAATCTCTGCCCATATCTTCAAAACTGGCCTTGCCCCCGATCGTTGCTCCAATTTCAAAGTCAGTAATAATATAAACTAAATTTGAAAGAGGTGGTAGCAATGTCGAGGAAAAACTACACCGCTGTTTACGCCAGCACTTTTTCTGACTTCTTAACTGATTGTAAAAGGCGGTTTACTTCTGCATGTATAGCAGGGTCAACAGGTTCTTTAAGCCTAGACTCTACAAATTCGGCTTCCTTGCGAATATACTCACAGATTTCTGCTACAGTCATGCCTTTCTGCATTTCGTAATGCCACTCTCTGATTTTATGGATATCTACAATCGTAAAAGCAGGGCTTATTTCTGGCATTGGCACATTAATCATCACTAAAATCTCCTGAAACGAGCATCGAAGGTGTACAAATCATAATATCTTTAAACCCCTCCGATGCTGAAATCACTTTTGTGCCTCGAATTGTTTTAGCATTTACCATATGGCGAAAATTCCAAGACACAATAATGTCGCAATTGGACATCAGTGCAGCAGCGATATGACGGCAATCATTAACGCTCTTGCTTGTTCAAACCCCGAATTCAATGAACTTACTTGCAAGGTTGATTAAGTCCTTGCTTGGTTCAACTTGAGCATACTTGATTCGTTGGAGAAAGTCCATAAGAATACTTAATTTAGGTTCTTGACACCTTGCCAACTCATCAAATACAACTCGCGACAGCACGATGTCGTACTCTCCGTCCAGTATATGAGCCCAAAGTTGCAAGGAATGCGCCATCATAATCGGCTCGTCAGGTTCATTCAAGTGACTGATGTACGATGAATCAAGGTATAATCTCTGTTTTCTCATCTTACTCACATTTTACTATTATATATGTGTTAATTCAACTAGTCGCTAGTTGATGATTACATTAACAATGCAACGCGTTGCATTGTTAATGTAATCATCAACTAGCGACTAGTTGAATTAACACATATATAATAGTAAAATGTGAGTAAGATGAGAAAACAGAGATTATACCTTGATTCATCGTACATCAGTCACTTGAATGAACCTGACGAGCCGATTATGATGGCGCATTCCTTGCAACTTTGGGCTCATATACTGGACGGAGAGTACGACATCGTGCTGTCGCGAGTTGTATTTGATGAGTTGGCAAGGTGTCAAGAACCTAAATTAAGTATTCTTATGGACTTTCTCCAACGAATCAAGTATGCTCAAGTTGAACCAAGCAAGGACTTAATCAACCTTGCAAGTAAGTTCATTGAATTCGGGGTTTGAACAAGCAAGAGCGTTAATGATTGCCGTCATATCGCTGCTGCACTGATGTCCAATTGCGACATTATTGTGTCTTGGAATTTTCGCCATATGGTAAATGCTAAAACAATTCGAGGCACAAAAGTGATTTCAGCATCGGAGGGGTTTAAAGATATTATGATTTGTACACCTTCGATGCTCGTTTCAGGAGATTTTAGTGATGATTAATGTGCCAATGCCAGAAATAAGCCCTGCTTTTACGATTGTAGATATCCATAAAATCAGAGAGTGGCATTACGAAATGCAGAAAGGCATGACTGTAGCAGAAATCTGTGAGTATATTCGCAAGGAAGCCGAATTTGTAGAGTCTAGGCTTAAAGAACCTGTTGACCCTGCTATACATGCAGAAGTAAACCGCCTTTTACAATCAGTTAAGAAGTCAGAAAAAGTGCTGGCGTAAACAGCGGTGTAGTTTTTCCTCGACATTGCTACCACCTCTTTCAAATTTAGTTTATATTATTACTGACTTTGAAATTGGAGCAACGATCGGGGGCAAGGCCAGTTTTGAAGATATGGGCAGAGATTTCTCATGAAGTGACCACTTTATTACGTCTATCTGACCAGGGTAGGTTTCTCTTACAGCTCCATTATATGTTATGGAAACTATATCGCCAATAGCTATATCCAGTTTAGCAAGATTTATTGAGCTAAAACATAATCTGTCGCAGGAACGTAAAATATCTTCTCCATCTACAGGTTCAACAATAACAGAATCCCCATTGATTTCAAGAATTTTTGCGTTAAACATAGGCGCACCAATACTACTTATAATACCACACCCTGTTGATATCAAAGTTAACACCAAAATAACTACATTGAAAACATTGTTTTTCATTGCAACCCCCCAGCTATTTTGGAAATTTAGCATGCAGCATGTAAAGCTGAGGTAAAATACTTTCAGGAAGAAAAGCATAACATAACACACTAGACTTCTTGCAGAAGCCAATGTGCCAAAGGGTGTCCCTTTGGAAACCCTATTCCACCGATACCATACGCTCCCAAAAAGTGAGCGTATGACCCAATCTGGTACTTTGTCGGGCAGGCCGACGAAAGCTACCTTGTGGGCATAAAAAAGATGCCCGTTTGATTGAGCGTCTTTCATGGCTAAAAATAATTATCAGTATCGTCTTGGTATCGCTGAACCTTTTTTAAGCCCTTTTCAAAGCTAATTCTGTCCCATTGTCACGATTCCCATGATATAAGACGACAAAATAACAGCCTAAGATATCTTGCTGTTTGCTTGCCACGCCTCAATTAGCTTTTCAGCTTCTGCTTTTGGCTCGTCGGCCTCGGATATAGCTGATACCACAAAGAACCCCCCAACGCCCGTTCTGGCGAGTTGTGGAATATCTGCCAGTTTGACCCCGCCCCCCACAACAACCGGAATTGGGCTGAGTTTTACCAGTCTGGTAATGTCATCAAAGCTTCTGGTGAGTATTTTACCATCTGCGCCTGCACCGCAATCAGGTTTGGTAGGCGTTTCATGAAGTGGCCCTGCTCCAAAGTAGTCAATTTGACTAACATCTGCTGTTTGAACGTAGTCAAACAACTCGGTGGTTTTGGCCGACAACCCTATAACGGCGTTATCTCCCAGATACTTACGGCATACCTCAACCGGTATATCAGATTGCCCGACGTGGATTCCATCTACTTTAGTTCCCTGCTCCCTTGCAGCTAAAACGACATCAAGCCGGTCATCAACCAGCAGCGTCACTTCGTTGGATCTGCCGGCATCGGCAATAATATCGGCTGATTGCCGCACCAGCGCAATCATCTCACGTGCTGACGCTGTTTTGGAACGGATTTGAATGCATGTAAACCCCGCCTCTACAACGTCTTTGATTATTGACGCCACGGGTCTGCCCTTTGTACTTTCGGGTCCGACCACAAAATATGCCGAAATATCAAAACTATTACGCATATTATTAGTGCTTTTCATCCAAAATACTGTTTAATTTCTCAATCTTTATGTCAAGCATATTGCTAAAACCGGGGCGAATGTCGGCTTTCAGCACGACCTCTGTGCGGATACCTTTCTGTGCCAGTACAAATGTTGCGTCCTTTACCACGCGCATAACATCGTCCCATTCGCCTTCAATCTCGGTAAACATAGAGGTGGTCCGATTCGGCAGACCGGAGTTACGGATTACCCGAACGACTTCTGCCACCTCACGTGCAAGCTCATCTCCAACCCCAACCGGTGCAATGGCAACTGCGACTAATGTGTTCATGTCAAATCTCCTCAATTTCAAAATGGTTATTTGCAACATCCTCAGGCGTTGCTTTATACAGTTCGTCAAGAAACTCGCTTTGAAAACTTCCAGGTCCTGCGGCTTTTTGTTCGGCGCGTTGCCCCGCCAAATTGCAGATTGCGCTTGCGCAAAGTGCCGCAACAAACGGGGTTGCCACCGCAGCATATATGGCAGCTACGCCGCCCAGCGAGCAGCCTGCGCCGGTTATTTTCTCAAAGTAATGCGAGCCACCGTGAGAGAAAACCACCACTGAGCCGTCTGTGACCAAATCGGTCGCACCGGACACAGCCACAGCACCGCCCGTCCATTTAGCCAACGCAATCGCCGACGCTTTTGCAGAGGTGACAGCGTCGGTTGAGTCAACGCCGCGGACATTGGACTTTGTGGCTTTATCAAGCCCCCACAAACCAGCCAGCGCTATAATCTCCGATGCATTACCGCGGATTATACTGGGCTTATATGCCTTAAATTGCGTCAGTATGCTGCTTCTAAGCGTCCCGATGCCGACAGCTACAGGGTCCAAAACCCAGGGTTTGCCGAACTCGTGCAGTTTCCTGGCGATATGGGGTAATGACTGCTCGTAGAGAGGAAGGATGGTGCCGATGTTTATATAGAAAGCACCTCCCACCCCCGCCAGGAATTCCCCTTCATCATCCAGATACACCATGGCGGCCGAGCCGCCGACGGCAAGCTGTGCATTTGCCACAAAGTTGATGGTTACCGAGTTTGTGACGGACCCGACCAAAGGATTTGTCCTTTTGGCGGCATCAACGGCACAAACAATCTGTTCTTGAATTTCGTTCTTATTTATCATTTTCATCCCCAAATTGAATTTTACGGCGGAAGCACGGACTGTTCCGCATCACTTTTATGGGCTTGTGCGACTTGCACACTAATTTTTTGGGTTATCTTTTTCAGCCCCCATTTCTTTTCGGCTGATATCAGGACGGTGTTGTCGTTTTCACCTGCCATATCCGATAAAAACTCCAGTGCCTTCGCCTCATCCCAGCTTTCATTTTTATCCAGCAGCATATCAATTTTATTCAGGACAGTCAGGCGCGGTTTGTTCTCAAGTTTTAAATCGCCTAAAATGCCCTCCACCACCGAATTTTGTTCTGCAGCGTTATGTGAAGTCATATCCACGACGTGCAGTAGCACAGTGGCCTCGACCAACTCCTCCAGCGTTGCGCTGAACGCCTCCACCAATGTGGTGGGCAGCTTACGAATAAAACCGATGGTATCAGAAAGCAATATTGTGCTCAGGTCAGGAAGAGTCAGCCGTTTGGTGGTAGGGTCAAGTGTGGCAAATAGCTTATTCTCTGCCATCACGCCTGCCTGGCTTAGCGCATTGAGCAGCGTGCTTTTGCCGGTGTTGGTATAACCTACAAGGGCTACTATGGGTATACCGCTGCTGCGGCGTTTGTCGCGATAGAGCATGCGATGCTTGCGCACTTCACGCAGTTCCTTTTTAAGTTTGCTGATTTTATTGCGGATTAGTCGTTTGTCCGTTTCAAGCTGTGACTCACCAGGTCCGCGCGTGCCGATACCGCCTCCCAGACGCTCCAGATGGCTCCATTGCCCTGACAGGCGCGGCATCAGATACTGGTGCTGCGCAAGCTCAACCTGAAGCTTGCCTTCGCGCGTATGGGCGTGGCGGGCAAAAATATCCAAAATCAAAGCCACGCGGTCAATGATTTTGATTTTTAGCATGTGCTCAAGCGTGGTCTGCTGCCTTGGAGAAAGTTCATCATCGAAAATGATCAGGTCCCAGTCGGCGCTCTGCCGCTTGTGAACCAACTCATCCAGTTTTCCTTTGCCCAAATAGGTAACGTAATGCGGCATGTCCAGCTTTTGAATCAAACGCCCTGATACCTGAGATCCGGCCGTTTTTGCCAGCTGTGCCAACTCCTCCAGCGACTCTTCCTCTGTCCAGCCGTCGCGTGAGCCTGTATCTACCCCTACAAGGAATGCTTTTTCAACAGCAGCCTTGGTATTGAAAAATGTTTTGGATATAGTGTTATGCCTCTTAGTGTTTAGACTTAAAACGGTTATGGCTATCCTGCCATGACGACAGCTTGGAAAGAGCCTTTACCAGCGCAGCATCATGCAGCGTCAGTGACAGCCTTACAAAACCCTCGCCACTGGGACCGTACCCCGTGCCTGGTATGACCAGCACGCCAACCTGCTCAAGCAGGTCCGTGGAAAACTCAAGCGACGTATGCCCCGGCGGTACTTTGGCCCAAACATATAGGCTGGCTTTGGGCGTATATACCTGGCAGCCTATGTCGTTAAGTACGTCTGTTACAAGGTCGCGGCGGCGCTGGTAAATAGTGTTATGGGCAGCGATGGCATCCTGCGGACCGCTGAGTGCCTCTATGGCAGCGTACTGGATAGCCTGCGGAATGCCGGAGTCGAGGTTCGATTTAAACCTCTTTAATGCATCAATCATACCGGCGTTGCCAACCGCCATGCCAATACGCCAGCCGGTCATGTTATAGCTTTTGGAGAGTGAGTGGAATTCCACGCCAACACCTCTTGCCCCGTCTGCCTGAAGGAAGCTTACAGGCTTGTAGCCGTCATAGGCAACCTCGGAGTATGGGTTATCGTGGCAGATGGCAAGGTTGTGTTTGGCAGCAAACTCAACAGCGCGCTTGAAGAAATC
Organism: Dehalococcoidia bacterium; assembly: GCA_009784845.1. The sequence continues at coordinate 27,956 of WQXK01000001.1, forward strand.
CACGTCGGCTGTGGCACCTGTCGGGTTGTTGGGATAGTTTAGCCACAACACCTTTGAGCGTGCCAAAACCTCAGCCGGAATGTCGTCGAGAGCCGGCAAAAAGGCGTTCTCCTCCTTTAACGGAAGATAGTACGGCTCCCCACCGGCAAGCTTGGTGCTGACGGAGTAAACCGGATAAGCCGGATCAGGCACCAATGCTACGTCACCCGTATCAATCAGACAGAAAGATATATGCCCGATGCCTTCCTTGGAGCCGATGAGAGGCAACACCTCACTGTTCGGATCAAGCGTCACGCCGAAGCGCCTGTGATACCATGCTGCCATCGCCTGCCGCAGGGCAGGAAGTCCCTCTGTTTCGGGGTAGCGGTGGTTAGCCGGCTCGCGTGCTGCACTGCACAGCTTCTCTATGACATTGTCCGGCGTGGGAATATCCGGATCTCCTATGCCGAAGCTGATAACCTCCTCCCCGCGGGCACGTTTCTCAGCGATTTTTTTATTGATTTCCACGAAAAGGTAAGGTGCCAGCTGATCCAAACGTTGTGATAATTTCATATATATATGCTCCTATTACATGCTTTGTAAGCGTGTTATTCCGGCCATTCACCGCTGAAAACCACCTCTGCCGGACCGGTAAGCAGAACGTCTTGGCCCTTACTCCACTCTACGCAGGCACAGCCTCCGGGGAGTAGGATTTCCACTTTGTCGGCGCATAATCCTCTAAGTTGAGCGGCGACGGCAACAGCACAGGCGCCACTGCCGCAGGCAAGGGTTTCCCTTGCTCCGCGTTCCCATACGCGCATCTCAATTTTATGACTGTCTAGCGCGCGCGCGACCTCAAAATTGGCACCTTTCGGAAATAATGGATGCGTTGCCACGATATGTCCGATGTCCTCAAGCGGGAAATCATTCACCGGCTCGTCAGTGAAATACACAGCGTGCGGGTTTCCCATGGAAACAAAATTAAGCATTAAGCGGCGCCCGTGCACGTCCAGCGGCCAATCACCCGTCATTATGTCAAACGTTTTACCGCTGGCGGTACCTGCTGCCACCGGAATGGCCGACAGACTGAACTCGGGCTGCCCCATGGCGACTTGGATTAAATCGCCGTCCTCGATGAGCTTGGTTTGGCGTATGCCTGCCAACGTTTCAATTTTGAGCTTTTTGGTGCCGTCCTTTACAACATTGTCTGCCAAATAGCGTACAAAACAGCGCAATCCGTTGCCGCAAGCCTCGGATTCCGTCCCGTCAGGGTTGAACATGCGCATGAGGAAATCAGCCTTCTCGGATTCCTGCAATACGAGCAATCCGTCAGAGCCGATCCCGAAGTGCTGGCGGCACATTGCGACAGCCAACCGTGCCCAGTCGCGCTCATTGCCTCTGCCGTCCAGCAATACAAAATCGTTGCCAAGTCCCTGTAGTTTTGTGAAACGCATTTGTAAAACCTTACTTATTTATAAATTCACTGACTGCCACAAACGCACGCTCGTAGTAGTCCTCTGTGACATTAAACCAATGTATTGTAGCATTTTTTAGGCTGAACCAGTTATATTGCTGCCGCGCCAGCCCGTGGCTCTCGAATTTAATTTGCTGCACGGCCTCTTCTTGGCTAACCTTGCCATTCAGGAAAGCCACCATCTGGCGGTATCCAATGCCTGACATGGCCGGGAGGTCTGCCTTATATCCCCGCTCCAAAAGCCTCCTGACCTCATCTGTCAGCCCCTGCTGCAACATTATATCCACACGCTTGTCAATGCGGTTGTAAAGCGCATCACGCGGACAGGTCAGCCCAATGACCATCTGCTCAAAAGATGGCGTGACCTTAGACGGGGGGGCGTTCTTTTGCGGCTGGTGCCCTATTTCAAGCGCGCGTATGACGCGTCTTACGTTGCGCGGGTCAATGCGCGCAGCCGCCTCGCTATCCAATTGCTGCAATTCGGCATAGAGTTGCGCTGCCTCACCGCTTGCGGCACGCGCCTCAAGCTCGCGACGCAGCGCTGCGTCGGGTGCTACCTTCGGGATTTGCCAACCCTCAAGCACAGCCCATACATATAGTCCGCTTCCGCCGACCAATAACGGCAGTTTATGTCGTGCATTTATGTCATCTATAGCCTGATATGCCATCTGCTGGTATTGCGCCAAGCTGAAATCCTCGTCTGGTGCAACAATATCGATTAGGTGATGCCGGACCAGCTCCTGCTCGGCTTTAGTCGCCTTAGCCGTGCCGATATCCAGCGAACGGTATATTTGTCGGCTGTCGGCGCTGATAATTTCAGCTTTAAGAGCACCTGCCAGCTTAAGCGCCAGTGCGCTTTTGCCGACCCCTGTTGGTCCTATGATTGTTACGACGCGCTGCATTACGCACTATTCCGGAAAATGTTAGCCTTTGGCAGTTGATGCCTGCTTTACCATACTGATGAACTCATCTGATTTAAGTGATGCTCCACCCACAAGTGCACCATCAATTTCCGGCTGACTCACAAATTCGGCAATGTTGGCGCCATTGGCACTGCCGCCATAAAGAATGCGGACCGACGCAGCGGTCGCCTCATCGAAAATACCGGCAAGAGTGCTTCTGAGCATGCCTATGGTGACATTGGCTTGCGCGCCGCTTGCGGCACGACCCGTGCCGATGGCCCAAATAGGCTCATAGGCCACAACCAATCCCTGTGCCTCAGCAATGCTTATGCCCTCAAGCGACTGACGCAACTGCGCACCGAGCACGTCATCCGTGCGTCCTGCGTCATTTTCCTCCAAACTCTCGCCTACGCATAACACGGGATTAAGAGCATGCTTTACAGCAGCCTTGATTTTGCGGTTTACAATCTGGTTGCTTTCTCCGAATAGGCCGCGGCGCTCGGAATGCCCAAGCAAGACATACTGGCACATGCCCGCCAGCATGACAGGAGAAATCTCGCCTGTAAAAGCCCCCTTGTCCTCAAAGTATGTGTTTTGTGCACCAAGCCGTACGCTGCTGTTTTTGATAAGTTCTGTCACCAATACTGTGGAAATAAACGGTGGACACAGCAGCACTTCTACTCCTGTGATATCGCATAAGGCAGGCAAGAGCTGGCTCACCAGAGTCTGTGCCTCGCTTGGCGTGGTATTCATTTTCCAATTGGCTGCAATCATCACTTTGCGCATTTTATTCACCTCAGTTTAATTTGTGGTGGTGTGATATCTCACATTTTCACTGCAACACCATCAATTCTATGCAGATTCCAACATTTGTTTCAAGTACAACTTCATATCATGATGCGGAACGCACAGCATTTCCAAGTTATGCGAACGTATCCAATGATAATACACTTGTATCTATTCACACATGATTAACATTATTGCCTTTGTAAACTAGCAACCTAGAACCCTATCAGCTAGCGAATATGGTATAGATTCCTCTTGCTTATCAGCATAAATTGTTATTACATCGCTACATTTAATGTAATTTGAAAAATAAGCATTTGGGCATGTTTTGGTGGAACAGGTCAATTCAAAAGGAGCGTTATAGGTAATAAAGTGCTTCTTTGCGTGCTCTGCATGTTCTGATGATGGAATCGTAATATCCCTATTGTCTATGTAGGCTTGCAAGTTTTCAACTTGATCGTACATCGTATTACGTGCTTCACTTTCTTCGAGTGCCCAACATTCGTATAACTCTGCTTTTTCACCATCCTTTAAATGAGACAAATCAACTCTCTCAACGCAGTTTCGCTACACCCCATACCCAAGTAATAGATATATGGCAATGAAAATTGCGTTGTAACATCTTGCTTACGACGTATTAACTCTTGTGTTTCATTGGATGGCGTCGCATATACCCCAACATCAGGCAAAATTCTTGTTGGTGGTTCTGTATTCTTGTATTCGTCAATACCAATAAAGTGCACTTCTGATTTACGTTTGTAAAAATGTACTGGACAGTTTGTGCGATGTAATTTAATGCTAAAGTCGTAAGGAGGAGAAACAAAAATTTTTTCTGGCATAATATTGACAAAATCTGTCGATTGTTGGTATTCAGCGTAGTTACAATATATCACATCAGGAGCGGTTATAAACTTTCCCACAGGAAGTGGTGTGCTACTTGCCAAATAAGTCAGCATACTCATGAAAAGACCCTCCTATGATTGTGCAATACTACTTATATTCTTGACGATGGCTAAGTCAGCATGATTTACGCCCCGAATTTGGTCAATTTCAACCCGTTTGCCATTGCCAGCCACATTAAAGAGGTAGCGTTAATATGTCCAAGCCCGCCGTTGCGACAAGCAGACTCACCGAATTCAGTTATATTGTCACGGCGGCAATGAGCAGAAGACAGAAGGCATGGCACGGGATGCCAGCTGTGACCTGAAAGCACAGCAGGCGTTGAGTGGTCCCCTGTAATAATCAATACGTCCGGCTTAAGTTGCAACAGACTCGGCAGGTGGCGGTCCACATCCTCAATCACAGATACCTTGCGCGCAAAGTCGCCATCTTCCCCTGCGGCATCGGCGCCTTTAACATGCACAAAGAAGAAATCGTAATCCGCATAATTCTGCTCCATGGTGTTCAACTCATCTGCCAAGGTTAGCCCTGTCTTGAGCACGTCCATACCCACCACTTTGGCCAGCCCGCGGTACATGGGATAGCCGGCAATGGCAGCGCTGCGCATTTTGTAGATGTCGGGAAAAGACGGAAAGGAAGGCAGACATGAGAAACCGCGCAGCAGGACCATGTTGGCCGGGGCGTGCGGCGCCAATCTTTTTCTCGCCTCAGCGAGGAAAGTATTAACCACTTGTGCCGTGCGCCCGGCGTCTGACTCGAGTGAGGCCACTTCCTTGGGCGGCAAACATGTTTGCTGCGGGTCTGTGTCGCTGATTTTTTCACTCAGCCCTACCCCGCGGAATACCACCACCAGTCTATGGTCTTTTACGGCACGCACAATAACCTGTATGCCGTCAATTTCCATGCCGTCAAGCAGAGAGCACAGCTTGCTGCTTTCCTCAGTTAGTATGCGTCCGGCGCGGCGGTCGCTTATGAGCCCCTGCGCATCAAGCGTGCAGAAGTTTCCGCGTGCGGCGATATCGCCGTGCTGAAGTTCAAAATCCATGCCCAGTGCCTCAAGTACACCGCGCCCAATGGTATAAGAAAGCGGATCATACCCGAAAAGCCCCAGATGCCCGGGGGCACTGCCTGGGGTTATCCCCTGGGCCACTGTTTGCATAAGCCCGCAACTGCCCGACTGCGCAAGCTTATCCATATTTGGTGTTGCCGCCGTTTCAAGTTCTGTTTTTCCCGTTCCGTTTGGCAGTCCGCCGAGTCCGTCGATTACCAGCATGACAATCTTCGATGGCGAAACGACAGATAATTCCTGCATTAGTTCCAAGTTGTTTTTCAAAGGCCTCTCCTTTTTGCGGCTTAGTTATCCAGCAGTGCTTCGACACCGGGCAGTGTTACGCCGCTGAGGAATTTTAATGCGGCACCGCCGCCTGTGGAAACGAAAGTCATACGCCCGTTGAGATTCATACCGGTGACAATTTCCGCTGTGGATCCGCCGCCGATGATGGTGGTGGCATTGACGCTTGAGATAATGCGTGCCAAAGCGCGCGTGCCCTCGGCAAACTGCGGCACCTCATATACACCGATGGGCCCGTTCCAGAAAACTGTTTTGCAGCGCTCAAGTATGCGTGTGTAGTTGCTCACAGTGAGTGCCCCTATATCCACGATACGTTTGTTTGCTGGCATGTCGGCAATGGAAACCGTTTCCCAGTTATCGTCGCGGCCGACATCGGCAATCACAACGTCCTCTGGCAGGAATACCTTAACGTTGTTCGCCTCTGCCTTTTGCATTAGATAGGAGGCCGTGTCGATGGCGTTGTCCAGAAGTGACTGCCCTACCTCATGGCCTTTAGCCTTGAGGAATGTTGCGGCCATGCCGCCTCCGATAATTATGTAGTTCACGCGTGGCAGAATATTTTCGATGAGTGCCACTTTGTCGCTGATTTTGGCGCCTCCCAGCAGTAAGCCGAAAGGTCGCGCCGGCGTGAGCAGCACTTTGCCAAGTGAGTTGATTTCTTTCTCAAGTAACAGTCCGGCAACTGACGGCAGGAATTTCGTTACGCCGACAATTGATGCATGCGCACGATGCGCCGTGCCGAAGGCATCATCAACATAGATGTCACCCAGTTTGGCTAAAGTCTGGGAGAACAGCGGGTCGTTTTGTTCCTCCTCGGGATGAAAGCGCAGGTTTTCCAGAACCAGAATTTCACCGCTTTTAAGTTCGGCAACGCGCGCCTCTACGTTAGGACCGATGCACACAGGCACGAAACTTACCGATTGGCGCAGGATGCTGGATAGCCGCTCTGCCACGCCGCGCAGGCTCAGTCCGGGAATGACCTTGCCTTTCGGGCGTCCCATATGGGAGCACAAAATGAGGCTGGCGTTATGGTCAAGCAGATAGTCTATAGTGGGCACGGCAGCTTTAATGCGGCTGTCGTCGGTGATGTTCCCGCTATTTACGTCTAAAGGAACATTAAAATCAACGCGTGTTAACACCTTTTTCCCTGACATACTGACGTCGCGAACGGTCTTTTTATCCATTTTTCACTGCCTTTATATAATATTTGTGACTGCTGAAAAACCTCGATTACTCACGCAGGCCCAACTCAGGGAGCAAAGCCTGCACTTGGCGCGCTATGCCTTGTGCGTCCAAGCCGTATTTTGCGCGCAATATGGCCTGCGTGCCGTGCTCGACAAACTCATCCGGTATGCCGATGCAGTGTGCTTTCAGTCCATCTATTGAAGATTGCTCAAGCACGGCCAGTACGGCACTGCCAAAACCGCCCCTGAGTACATTTTCCTCTATGGTCACCAGCCGCTTGGTGGCACGGGCCGCCTCCGTGAGGGTGACACAATCCAGCGGGCTGACAAAACGGGCATTGACCACAGTGGCCTCAATTCCCTTTGAGCCAAGTATATCGGCTGCTTCCAGCGCTGATGCCACGCATGTTCCGATTCCCGCAAGCGTTACATGCGCCCCACGGCGCAGTATTTCAGCGGAGCCGATCGGAATGGTTTGGAAATCTTGGTCCATAGGCACGCCCAGACCGCAACCGCGGGCATAGCGCACTGCCATGGGACGACCGCTGTAAACGGCGGTATATAACAGATGCTGCAACTCATTTTCGTCCTTGGGTGACGCCAGCACCATGTCGGGCACCAAAGGCAGGTATGACAGGTCGAAAAGACCCTGATGCGTTTTTCCGTCGTCGCCAACAATTCCGCCGCGATCTACGGCAAATGTGACGGGCAGCTTCTGCAAACACACGTCATGGATGATTTGGTCAAGGGAGCGCTGCAAGAAGGTGGAGTAGATGGCAACAATAGGCTTAATGCCCTGCGCTGCCAGCCCTGCGGCGAAAGTGACGGCGTGCTGCTCACAGATGCCAACGTCAAAAACACGCTTGGGGAACTCCTGTTGTATGGGCTCAAGGCAGTTACCCTCTGGCATGGCGGCGGTGATTATGGCGATGGATTCATCGCGACGCATCATTTCCAGTGTGCTGCGTGCAAACACCTGACTGTATGACGGGGCGATTTTGGCAGCGCTGCCCTCTGGTGCGATGCCGTGAAAGCATACGGCGTCATCCTCTGCCGGACCATAGCCCTTTCCCTTGGTAGTCACAACGTGCACCAGTATGGCCTTATGCGCATATGAGCGCGCCTGCTTCAGGGCGGATTCCAACTCGGCTATGTTGTGCCCGTCAATCGGTCCCATATATGCCAGACCGAAGTCCTCCCACAGTGTGTTGTGTATGAAAAAGCCTTTCATACTTTGCTTGATCTTCCCTGCAAGCCTCAGTAACTGTTTGCCCAGCGGTATGGCGCGTAATATGCGTTTGCTGCCCTCATTGGCCTGGTAGTAACGCCGGTTGAAGCGCACCTTGCGCAGAAGCTTGGCAATATCGCCCACTGTCGGGGAAATGGACATGCCGTTGTCGTTAAGTACAATTATAATCTTGGTGCCCGAGGCACCGGTATTATTCAGCGCCTCCAAGGCCATGCCGCCGCCGATGGAACCGTCTCCTATGACAGAGATAATGTGATAACTCTCGCCGCTTAGGTCACGGGCAGTGGCCATGCCCAATGCAGCCGAGATGGAAGTGCTGGCATGACCCGCACCGAAGGAATCATAAGGGCTTTCGTCGCGCGCCGGAAATCCCGACAGCCCACCATACTGGCGCTGGGTTGCAAATTGTTCACGGCGCCCGGTTAGCATTTTGTGAGCATAAGCCTGATGCCCCACGTCCCAAATAATCTTGTCGGCTGGTGCATCAAAAACGCGATGCAGCGCAATGGTCAACTCCACCGCCCCGAGGCTTGAGGCCAAATGCCCGCCAGTAACCTTAACCATCGAAATCATATCCTGGCGCAACTCCTCGGCCAGAGCCGGGAGTTGTGCTGCCGGTATTTCCCTAATATCGGCGGGACTGTTTATGCCATCTAGCAGTTTTGTCATTTTATACTTTGCGTTAATTTAAATTATTGTTGCAGTCCAATCCATATATCTTGGGCACTGAATACTCTCATACGGCACCATTCGTGATACCCATGCAGGGCGCACCATGCGCCGCCTGACATCTTGCCGTTGGCGCCTGTATATTACGCGATTATACCAAACAAATAACGCGGATGCGTCATTTGCGGTGACGGGTAGTTCCGATCCGTGCTAACTTTTGGCCAGTTCCTCGGTGATATCCTGTGTCATTTTGAGGAATAGTGTGCGGATTTTTTTCATAACATCGGCTGCTGCCTGCTCGCCTGCCTTGCGCGCCTCAACCGCAGCCAGTCGTGCCTCAGCGGCGGCTTTCTCGGATACTTCAATACTTGTTTCTATATCGTCTAAAATCTCAGGAAGGGGTTTTTCAAGGATGATATGCTTGCGTTCTCTGTTTTCGGTCGCCACTTCTTCCTCCATCACTATAATTTTGTCAGCATGCAACAGACGCGCTAATGATAGCTTAATTTGACTATTTTGTCACATGTTATTAGGTACAAATACCTGCGCTGGAATACAAGGGATATAGTTGACATTTATTTAGAGGAAGTGCTACCTTATCAGCAATTATTTTAAAGCTATGGCATTTTATATCCTTAAAGCTCAGTATCTTTACGGCACAGGCGATATGAGTTTTCATGGCGCTCATGTCGGTGGTTTTGCTATTGAGTTACATCAAGATATGTAAGCACCCCTTTTGGCGGGTGTTTTTTTATGCCGAATAGCTTCAAATTTTGCAATAGTTGGCCATTTAGCGCCAATTTTTGAGAATGAAAAAATAACAAAAGGAGGAGTACAAGATGCAGCCAATTAATGTAATCTGGTTGCAAGGTCAAGGGTGCACCGGTGATACGGTGGCTCTTCTCAGTGCCAGCAATCCGTCTTTAGCAGACGTGATTACTGGTGTGTTACCGGAACTCAGTGGGGTAAACATTGCCTTCCACCCGACCATCATGGCGCCATGGGGCGAAAGTGCTATGGCACCGATTGAAGCTGCCAAAGCTGGCAAGCTGGATCCATTTGTGGTGGTTCTTGAAGGCGCAATTCCGGATGAGAAACTTGCTCAGAAAACAGGTGGTTACTTCTGCGGTATCGGCGATATGCACGGCAAAATCGTCACCGTTACCGAGGTTGTGAATGCTCTTAAGAGCAAAGCAGCCGCTATGGTTGCCATTGGTACCTGCGCTGCTTACGGCGGTGTAGCTGCCGGCAAACCCAATCCTACCGGAGCCATGGGACTGGGTCAATTCCTTGGCGCAAGCTACAAGAGTACGCTTGGTTTGCCCGTAATCAATGTCCCCGGTTGTCCTACACCCGGCGACAACACCCTCAGGGTCCTGGCTTATCTGGTATTGGTAGCCCGCGGTGCCGCCTCAGTGCCGGAACTGGATGAGGTCAATCGTCCCAAGTTCCTCTATGGCGAATTGGCGCATCACGTCTGCCCCAGAGCAGGTTTCCTGGCTGAGGGTAAATTCTCGCATCATTATGGTGAACCTTATTGTATGGGTTTGCTCGGCTGCAAGGGTCCCATCGTCCACTGCGGCGTACCGCGCTATGGTTTCGCCAATGGTCTGGGCGGCTGTCCCTCAACGGGTTCCCCGTGCATCGGCTGCACAGAGCCGGCTTTTCCCGATCCACCGATGTCCCCGTTCCTGCAGAAGTCACCTATCAAATCATGGGTGGTTGAGGGCATCCTGGATAACCTTGGTAAGGTAAAAGCCACTCTCCACAGATTCCACAAGAGGAGCTTATAAAATGGGAAAATCTACTGAACTGAACATTGAACCAGTCACTCGTATTGAAGGCCACATGGGCGTCAATGCCAAGGCTGATTTGGACGCCAAGAAATACACCGATGCTCACGTTTATGCCACCATGTTCCGCGGACTTGAGGATATTCTGGTAGGACGCGAGCCGGCTGACGCCATTTGGTTGGGTCAGCGCAGCTGCGGCGTGTGCCCCACTCCCCATGCAACCGCCTCTGTTTTGGCGGTTGATATGGCCTACGGCGCTCCTCCGCCCCCGTTGGGCATCGGTCTGCGCAATCTGGCCCTCATGGCCGAAGAGGTTTATGACGGTGCATTAGGCTGCGGTATTCTTGAGGGTCCGGATTATTCCGAGGCCATCTGTGCCAAATCAAATCCTGATCTGCTGGCTAAGGCGAAGGTTACCCCTGCGCCCCGCGCTGCAGCTCACGGCTATGACAAAATTGGCGATATTATGACTGCTCTTAACCCCATAACCGGTAGCCTTTGGGTTAAGTGTCTCGAGGCATCCAAGAATGGTATCAACATGGCCACCACGCTGTGCGCCAAGCATCCGCATCAGAACAACTTCATTCCGGGCGGTATTGCCCTCACGGTTAATATTCCGGAAATTGAGTCTGTTTATGTCAATCTCGCCAAGGGCATCGCTTTTACCAAGGAATTGGTACCGGCATTCGACGACCTGATTGACTTCCTCTCAGCCAATGGACTGGATAAGGTTGGAGAATTCCCCTTCAACTTCCTGTCATATGGCGTGTATGACGATCCGACGGCTTACAACGCGAAATATGCCGATATGTCCAAGTGGGGCGAAAAGCGCTTTGTTACCCCCGGTGTTGTCATCGACGGCAAGATTGTCACCAACGACCTGGTAGAAATTAACGTTGGTGTTCAGGAAACCGTCACTCACTCATACTACAACGATACTGTCTCATCTGATTTTTCCAAGGATCCAAATGGCAATCCGCTGACAAAAGATCATCAGTGGAATGAGTCCACCAAGCCCGTAGCCGGCAAGGAAAAGGATTTCGCCGGTAAATATACATGGGCTAAGACTCCACGCTGGCTCGACTGGAAGAATCGCGTAGACGGCAAGACTCACGTTTTGCAGGCCAACCCGCTTTCAAGAATGTATGTTCAGGCCGTTTCAAAGAAAGCAGCCGAGTCCACCGGTACCTCCGTCAAATTCACCCTGCCGGCCGGTACGGTTGTTGGTTGCCGCGTTCCCGGTGAGGTTACTATGGAGTGGAAAATCCCCACCTCGAATAACTCCATTGAGCGCGTAAGAGCGCGTGCCTACTGGCATGCCTATTCAGCTTTCTTGGCCTATCGCATGGTAGGTGCGGCATTAGCCCTGATTAAGAAAGGTGAAACGAAGGTTTGGAATGAGTACCGCAGACCAAAGACCGGCATCGGTGTCGGTATGGCTGAGGGTATGCGCGGTGCCGTAGCGCACTGGGTGGTTATGCGTGATGGTAAGATTCATCGCTATCAGATTATCACCCCAACCGCTTGGAACGTTTCGCCACGCGATGCGCTGGATCGCCCGGGTCCTTATGAGGCTGCCATCATCGGCTCTGATATAACCGAGCCTATTGGCGCTGAAATCGACGGCGTTGATGTAGTGCGCACTATTCGCAGTTTCGACCCATGTCTGGGCTGCACCGTACAGGTGTTCAACCCGTATGAGAGACTGCTGACAGAGTGTGACCTCGACCATTTGCATGCAGACGAAATGCTGCATCAGTGGGAGCATAAAGATGACCACTCACACACGCACGAAGGTCATGCTCATTCCCATAGCCACTAAGAAAGGTTAAATGAGTGACCCGTATTCTGGTATGTGGTGTTGGCAATAAACTGAAGAAAGACGACGGTTTAGGGCCGCTCATCGCAGAAGAACTGGACAATGTGGAATTGCCGCCCGGTGTTGATGTGGCGGATTTCGGAATATCGGGTTTCAAATGTGCTCTCAAGCTTGAGGGGTACCACAAGGTGGTATTTGTAGATGCTATCAGCCTGCCGGGCTCAGAGCCCGGCAGGCTGCATCGTCTCAAAATTAACAAAGAGGCTTTAATGCGTAGCCCCAGACTTTCAGACTTCAGCGTTTCCATGCATGAAACTGATTTGGAACGCATTATGGCCACCGCCTCCGTGCTGAACATCTATCCGGAAGAGGTCGTGATTATCGGCTGCGAACCGGCGGATACGGCAGTCGGACTTGGACTTACCCCATCTGTTGAAGCTGCCGTGCCACAGGTGCTCCAGATGGTCATGCAGGAATTGTCCTAGTATAGTTTGTTTTCCTTATCGCTTTCCATTTTGCACCCCTTTTGTCATCCTAGAGCCGCTCATGTCTCCTGTATTTCGTTATGGCGCTTGTTCTTGTTAGCGTGCGCGGAAAAATGTGCTACAATACATGAAATTTGCATAAGGCACTAGGGAAAATTTAAGAAAATCTGAGCAGGCGCTCAACCCTTTGGGTTTGTGTGGTCGGGTCGTAACTTGACGACAGCAGATGCGTAACACATCTGTGGGACAGAAAGATGTTCCATGGGTGTGTTTTTTTCTGCCGAGCACAGACGTGTGATGCGCCGTAAAACCACCCAAGAACCAAAGCAGGAGAGTTGAGTATGAAAAGAGAAAAAGCACAGGTGGTTGAGGGCGTGTTGTCCGTTGTCGTCAATGCCCTCTTATTTGCCGTAAAGCTGTGGGTGGGGCTCTTCACTGGTTCCGTTGCCCTAATGGCGGATGCTTGGCATACAATGTCTGACTCATTGACATCAATATTCGTTGTTATCGCAGCGATGCTTGCGGCAAAGAAACCCGACAAAGAACATCCATTCGGTCACGGAAGATGGGAACTGGTAGCTTCACTGCTGGTAGCTTTCATTTTGGCAGTAATAGGCTATGAGTTTCTCAGCGATTCCATAAGCAGATTTCAAAGCCGGGAATCCGTGTCATATGGAACCATTGCCATTGTTATAACCGTTGCCTCAATAGCTGTTAAGGAAGTATTAGCCCAATACGCTTTTTATCTTGGGCGCAAACACGACAATGCGGTCATAGCAGCAGACGGCTGGCATCACCGCACTGATTCATTATCATCCGTAATTGTTTTGATTGGTATTTTGGTAACAAGGTTCGTCGATGGTTTATGGTGGATGGACAGCGTTTTGGGGGCTTTCTGTGCACTGGCCATCTTCTTTGCGGCTTTTAAGATTATGACGCAGTCCATAACAAAAATACTGGGGGAGGAGCCCAAACAGGAACTGATTGAGGCCATAAGCCGTGAGGTAAAACAACTGCTGGGTACCGATTTGGAACTGCATCACTTTCACCTGCACAACTACGTTTCACATCAGGAACTAACTCTGCACGTGATACTTGATAAAGCATTAAGCATCAAAAACGGGCATGACACCGCAACGCTCATTGAGAATATGGTCAAGGAAAAGTTCAATATAGACGCAACAATCCACATTGAGCCGTTGGGCGAACAAAAATAAACTACCCCAACCGTGAGGTCGGGTATTCACTGCTTCAGAACAACTTTAAGTTGTTCTGACTGAGCCGGCTTTGCCTTGATTAGTTATATATGCCTCTAAGGGTTTTAGGTAATATATCCATGTCCTTACAAGGCAACGCTGGTACTGCGGAAGCCAATCGCGAAGCAAATTTGGGGATGCAGCCGGTGATTGAGGAATCTGTCAGCAGCATGACTTGGGGGGATTAAACAGGTATGGGTTTTCTGACAGACTGCAGCAAGCAGTCGACTTCTGCCTCAATTTCCGGATCAGCAGGCTTGGCAAGTTCGGCATAAAAGCGCTCTGCGCCCCTGTGGGTATCCTCGTTTATTTCAGCAGGCGTCATTCCTTTGCGCCTTTCGTAATTCCACTCCCTGATTTTATGTATATCCTCGATTGTAAAATCGGAGCTTTTTTCCGGCATCGGTATGTTATTCATCTCTATGCCCGAATTATCCCTCGTAGCGTTCCAATCTGCGTTTGTAGTACGCAACCTCGGCTTTGAGTCTTTTGTTTTCCAATTCCAGTGGAGAGCCACGCTCTTCACCAATCCTCATATCCCGTTTCTGCGGTTGGCTGCGATAATATGGGGGTTCTGTTCTATATCTTTCGTTATCATAGTTTCTGCGCTCATAGTCTGAATTGTTAAAACTCATGCCTTTCTTTGCCTTCGATGTTCCGACAAGGTGGCACAACCCGGGTATCAGCGTTAGCCCTATGAAAACTCCAAACACAATCAAAACGATTGAAATAGTTACGTTTCCTGTTTTCACGCTTGTAATTTCTGACCACTTGTGAAGCGCTCACGTCTTGCTGATGAACAATCAAAAGTTAAGCTATTTGCGAAACACAATCCTCTTTCGCGCTTGCGATAATCTTGAAACCATATTTCTTCGCGGCGACTTCACTGCGCTGGTTGAAATACAACGTTTGCTCCGACGGCGTCATGTTTTTTGTTTTTTCCTCAATTCTATGCCGAGTCGCGTGTATCTCATCCAAGATGGTATCTGACTTTTTCATGGTAATTATCTCTGTTGGAGTTTTAATATCAAAGTAATGGTTTCCAAATCGAGTTTTTATGAACGCTGGCAATATACCATGGACGAAACAAGATGACAATTGCGCAAAGATTGTGTATAATGCTGATTGCCTTGAAACGTAAAGATTTAATCAGTTTGCTGTTGCCAATGGGTGGTGGAAAGCCCGGGATTGCGGAGGGCATACGATTTACACAAATGGGAGCGCATCCGAGCCCATCGCTCACCACACGGAAATTGGCGAAGGTCTGGCAAGGAAGATTATCAAGCGCAGAGGGCTAAAGTAGTCCGGGAGGTAAGGAGCACAATATGAAAGCATATCCAATTGTCTTAAGCCCGTGTGAGGTCGGATTTCTTGTGTCAATACCGGACTTGGATATAGACACGCAAGGCAGTGACGTCGCAGAAGCGCTATTTATGGCGAGGGATGCCATAGGGGCATGGGCGACTTTTGAGCAGGATATGGGGCGTCCGGTGCCCGAGCCTTCCACGTCGCTACCGCCAACTGCACCGGGTGAAATCGCGGCATATGTTGATATTGACTTTGATGCCTACAGGAAGGATTTGGACACAACAGCGGTGCGCACCAATGTTAGCCTGCCGCGTAACCTAAAACGCAAAGCTGAGGCTGCAGGACTAAGCTTTTCGAGTGTTTTACAGGAGGCACTCAGAGAGAAATTGCAGTTGGTTGAGGCAAAGTAAGGGGTCGCGAGTTTACAGCAAATCCTTATGCATTTTGCGTAGTTCATTTTTGGACTGAAATCCTAGATTAACTGACACTGTTCCTAAGAGGTGCAGAGTATGAAAATCAACCGCCTGCTTGAAATAGTGACGCTACTTTTAAATCGCGAAACAGTTACAGCAAAAGAGTTTGCCGAGCTCTTCGGAGTATCCGTGCGCACCATTTACCGCGACATCGATGTATTATCATCCGCTGGCGTTCCCGTGCGAAGCATCAAAGGCAACAGCGGTGGCATATCCCTTTTGGAAGATTATACGCTGAATAAAGCCATCCTCTCCAAAAACGAAAGCGAAGGGCTGCTGCTGGCGCTTAAAACAATGGCGCGACAAGCTATCCCGAAGCCGATGCGATTATTGATAAGCTTGGCGCAATTTTCAAAAACAGTAAAGCACACGATTTGATTGAGGTGGATTTCGAGGGATGGAACAGCAAGGTCAACGAACACAACAAATTCAGCAAAATCAGGGACGCGATTATTAACAGCCATGTAATCCGCTTCGATTACGTTAATGCAGGCGGCGAAAGAAGCAACCGCTCCGCCGAGCCGGTAAAACTCATTTTCAACGCTTATACATGGTATTTGCTGGCATACTGTCTGTTGAGAAACTCGCAGCGCTTATTTCGCCTTTCAAGAATCAGGGACGTTCAGGTGACGCAGCAGCACTTTACAAGGCGCGACATTCAGGAGTGCCAGGAACAGGGGACAAGACTGAAGCTTGTTGATTTGAAGCTGCGCTGTGATGAAAGGGTTTTAAGCCGTTTGTATGATACCTTTGACAGTGAACTGATCACGAAAAACGACAACGGCAGTTATGACCTGTGTGTTGCATTGCCTGAAGACGAATGGCTTTACGGCTATATTTTGTCGTTTGGCGCATATTCCGAAGTGCTTGAGCCGCAACACATTCGCGAGATTATTAAGAGTCGCGCAAAAGAAATTTTGGAAAATACTGATACCTTTCTCAAATATGACATACAGTTGTCGCGCAGGCTTGATAAAATAGGAGAAACTATTCAGGAGGAAGGCGGCGTGAACATTGAGTTGAGTGAGCAAAAATCTCAAATTGCGGTGGCCATTAAGAGGGAAAAAGCGACAATGGCTCAAATATCCACGCTGGCAACTGAAGGGCTGCAAAAGGTATTCGGCTTTCTGGCACGAAATGGCGTGGAAATAGCTGGTGCGCCTTTTCTTGCCTACAGTAATTCCAATGCTGATTTTACACAGTTTGATGTTGAACTGGGAATTCCGGTAGGTGAGGCAATTGCCGTAGATGGTGAGTTTGTTATGAGTAAAACCTGCGAAGGT
Source organism: Dehalococcoidia bacterium (assembly GCA_009784845.1). The sequence goes on from WQXK01000001.1 coordinate 44,867, forward strand.
AAAGCCGTTTGGCAATGCATAAAGGGGCATATAAGGACATTGATGTTATTTATACCGCACTTATGCAGTACATGGCAGAGAACAAACGAAAAGATGGATACAACACCCAACAAATCCAACCTATCCTATGTTTCTCTTTCAAACCCTTCACTCCTTTTGTCACCTCCAGCTTCCATTGTATGCCGAAGGTTCTTAATTGTGTGGGCCATTTACCCCTAACGTGTTTTACGCTAAAATGTGGTACACAAGGAGAGGTGTCCGAGTGGTTCATGGTGCCGCTCTCGAAAAGCGGTTCCCGATTACGGGACGTGGGTTCGAATCCCACTCTCTCCGCCAGTTCCATTCAAAATTGAACACCCCTTACTTCGTCTTCGTCAATGGGTTGTTCGGTTGTGTCTTTAAACGATAACAAAAAAGAGGGGGAGCCGAT
>WQXK01000002.1 GCA_009784845.1 Dehalococcoidia bacterium
ACCCTGCCTGACGAAATCAAACGGCAGGTGCACCAACAGAAAACCAGAGATACGGAGATAAGCCTATAAGCAATAACTTGCACCTTAACAATTGAATATGAAATCAAGACACGAAGGATTAGAGTTACGCATGGTAAAACAGACAAAACTGAAAAGCAGCGGTATGAAAATACCAGATTGGGCTTATGATTCACTTGCCCGAAGTCTTCTGCCGGAATTACAAAAATACTATGAGAGCGAGATAGGCAGAAAAGACCTGGAAGAGTATCGGGCTGAAAAGGCACGAAAGGCGTTGGGGTTAGAGCAAAATAAAGAGACCAAAGGGGGCTTCGGAAACATTTCCGAAGCCCCCTTTCTCATATCAGGTCTTTCAAGTATAAAACGAACCCAAATCCGTTGCCCATGGGAATTAAGGGGTTCGGATTATCTGGTTTTGGTGGAGCTGAGGGGATTCGAACCCCTGACCCCTGCGATGCGAACGCAATGCTCTCCCAACTGAGCTACAGCCCCACGACAACGGGATAGATTATAACACAATCATGCCGCTTTGCCATTTACGCGCGATACGCAAATTTTTTTAGCCCCACTCTACCTGCGACCTCTTGCCAGCCCAAATAGTTACTGATATACTGATAGCTTGTTTATGGAGAATGAGGGCACAAACACTATGGACTACGAAACTGTTATCGGCTTGGAGGTACATGCACAACAGTGCACACAAAGCAAGATGTACTGCGGCTGCTCAACAGAGTATACAAATGCACCACCCAACACCCATGCCTGCCCTGTTTGCTTGGGTCTGCCAGGTGCGTTGCCCAACATCAACAAACGCGCCATAGAATACTCCATTATGACGGCTTTGGCGCTCAACTGCAGCATTTCTGACTATACCAAATTCGATCGCAAAAACTATCACTACCCTGATTTGATGAAAGGTTACCAGATTTCGCAATACGACAATCCGGTCGGCTCAAACGGCTGGCTGAGCATTGAGGTCAACGGCGAGACCAAACGCATCGGCATCAATCGCGTACATCAGGAAGAGGATGTTGCCAAGATGATGCACCGCAACGATGACGGCACAACATACAGCCTTGTAGATATCAACCGCTCCAGTATGCCGCTGATGGAAATAGTCAGCGAGCCGGATATGCGCTCGGCAGAAGATGCACGTGCCTACCTGCAAAAGCTACACTCCATCCTGCGTTATCTGGGGGTTTCCACAGCAAACATGGAGGATGGCTCTTTCCGCTGTGATGCAAATATCAGCATCCGCCCCCGCGGTAGCAACGAGTTGTTTGCAAAAGTAGAAGTCAAGAATATGAACAGCTTCCGCGCTGTTTTCCGCGCCTTGGAATACGAAGCCGTGCGACAACGCGAAGCATTAGCCAAGGGTGAGAAACTGACGCAGGAGACACGCGGTTGGGTAGAAGCAGAAGGGAAAACCGTTTCCCAGCGCAGCAAGGAATTTGCCCACGACTATCGCTATTTCCCTGATCCGGATCTTCCGCCGCTCATGCCATCAAAAGAATGGGTGGATGAAATACGCTCCAAACTACCGGAGTTACCTGAGGCGCGCATGCAGCGTTTGATGACTCAGTATAACCTGCAGGCTTACGACGCCAACCTGCTGACAGAAAGCCGCGACATCGCTGATTACTATGAGGAGATGACAAAAGCGGCATCTCAGCTGTCACCGAAGGATTTAGCCAACTGGCTTACGGGGGCGGCAACAAGCATTCTAAACACTTCCGGATGTGATATTATAGAGTTTACAAAGCATGTTTCTCCAGCTAGTTTCGTGCAGTTGATAAGCTTGGTGGAACAGGCTATTATCAACAGCGGCACCGCAAAAAGCGTGCTGGATGAGATGTTTGCCACAGGCAAGGCACCTCAGACAATTATTGATGAGAAAGGGCTGGCTCAGATTTCTGACACATCGGCGCTTGAGTCTATAGCGCGCCAGGTGATACAGGAAAATCCGCAAGCCGTCGCCGACTACAAGACCGGCAAAGCCCAAGCATTAAAATTTATGGTAGGACAGTTGATGCGGCTCTCCAAAGGCAGAGCCAATCCGAATATGGCAACGGAAATAATTACACGCCGGCTGGGAGAAAATTAAATGAGAACTTTTTTCATCATCGCGCAGATGATACTTTCGGTCGCACTTACCGCGGCACTGCTGTTGCAGGTTAAAGGCGGAGGACTGGGCGGCATATTGGGGCAATCCGGCACCGTTTACCGTACGCGTCGCGGCGTCGAGAAAACACTGTTCCAGATTACCATCGTGCTGATTGTGTTATTCTTGGTCATATCACTGATTATGCTCAAGGTAGCCGTAGACTAAACAAATCACTGTTGCACTGCTTTGTTACACAAGCCTCGGGATATAAATCCCGAGGCTTTATACATACCAAAAGTCCATCTGCGAAACTTTGCATGCATGGCGTCTTGCCGCCTTGTTCATACTCGTTTTGTATCGCAGTCCGCTTATGTTCTGCTTGCATAAATGTTATAATCTCGCTGGAGGAGGATAGACTCTGGTGGGTCTTGCGGACTTCAAATCCGTTGGCGACGGCTAACCCGCCGCGGGGGGTTCGATTCCCTTCCCCCTCCGCCAAATTACACTAATCCAAACCCTACGCTGGTCCCCGCCAACAGCAGATTTGTGGTTGAGATTTATCAGTGGCATCCGTCATGAGATAGGTGTGAATGTACTGCTTCAACGAAATATTCTATAATGATTGGAACCCGTTCGGGCTGGAAACAAAATAGGTTATCAAATCGTATTTCATGCATCCGGTGATAATTATTGCGGTTTTCCCTCTACAGGGTACAAAAGGAGAAATCATTGGTCGAGAATGGTAGCGATATCAGGCTAACCGCTCTCTCCCGTTATTCGGGTTGAGGGGCCAAACTAAGTCCGGGTGACTTAGAACAGGCATTGGGATGTCTAAAAATTCCACAGAATGAGTATGTTCTGGCTGGGGTAAAGGATGACGCCGGAGTGTATAAACTGCGCGACGACTTGGCTATTGTGGAAACGGTAGATATGATTGCGGCCATCGTGGATGAACCGTATAGCTTCGGCATGATTGCCGCCGCTAACGGTATCTCGGATATATATGCCATGGGCGGCAAACCAATCACCGCTATGAATATTGTCGGGTTCCCCTCAGAAAGTATGGACATATCGGTTTTAAGCAGAATTTTACAGGGCGCCCAAGCCAAATTGAATGAGGCTGGGGTGATACTGATGGGCGGGCACAGCGTACGCAACGATGAAGTAAAATTCGGATTGTCCGTCACCGGCACCATTCATCCGGAGCATATAATCACCAAAGGCGGCGCTAAAATAGGAGACAGCATCGTCATCACCAAACCCATCGGAGCCGGCATCCTGACAACAGCCCTCAAAGCTGACATGCTACCATCACCTGTAACCGAGAGATTGGTGGCACAAATGTCACGCCTCAATGATAAAGCCTGTCAGGCCATGTTGGAAATCGGCGTGCACGCCTGCACCGATGTTACCGGCTTCGCTCTCTTGGGACACTCCGGCGAAATGGCCGAAAGCAGCGGCACTTCCATTGAGATTGACAGCAAGAAAGTGCCCGTCATACCAGAGGCCATGCAATTTGCCCATATGGGGCTAATTCCTGAGGGTATGTATGCCAATTGGGAATTCCGCAATACCATGGTGCAGGCCCCCGGCATAGATGAGGACACTATGAGTATACTTTATGACCCGCAAACCTCAGGTGGGCTGCTCATATGCGTATCCCCTGAAAAATGTCCGGCACTGCTACAACGATTACATGACCTGGGTGTGAGCCAAGCCGCCGAAATAGGGCGTGTTGTGGAAGCCGCGCCGTGCAGTCAAATTATCGTGTTATGAAATCAGTCCCTATAGCAAAAAAAACTAAAACGCCGTCCGGCATGCGACAGATACCGGCAATAGAGACGTTGCTGGAATCCACTTTCTTGTCAGGTGCCGTCGCCCGCTACTCGCGGCCACTTGTAACCGAGGCAGCACGCCACATACTGACCGAGTTGCGCCAGGATATTCGCCAAAACCAACCCATTCCCACGCTGTCAATGGATTTTATTGCCCAAATGATTATTCAACACCTTTCTGAAGAATGGGCAGGCTTCGCTCAACCTGTCATCAACGCAACCGGCATCATTTTGCACACTAACCTCGGACGCGCTCCGTTGTCTGACCCTGCACTGAAAGCACTAAACGCCATCGGTGGGCGTTACCTCAATCTGGAAAACAATCTTTCGGATGGAACCCGTGGCACGCGCACCATGGAGTTAAGACGGTTGCTGTCTGTTGCCTGTCATGCAGAAGATGCCCTTGTCGTTAACAACAACGCTGCTGCCATACTGCTTGTACTGGTAGCACTTGCAGGTGGCAAAGAGGCCATAATATCACGCGGGGAATTGGTACAAATAGGCAACGGATTCCGCATTCCCGAGATATTGGAACAAAGCGGAGTTATTTTGCGGGAGGTCGGCACGACCAACCAAACATCCGCCCGCGACTATGAAAAATGCATCAGCGAACGCACGGGGCTCATCGTCAAAGTGCACCAGTCTAATTTCGTGCAAAAAGGATTCGTCAGCAGTCCCTCCATTGAAGAACTTGCCGCTATTGCTGGCAAGGCACATTTGCCGCTGGTATATGATATGGGTAACGGTGCTCTTCTGGATACGGCGCATTTCGGGTTAGAGCATGAGCCGACCGTTATAGAATCCCTACGTGCCGGAGCAGATGTCGCCTGCTTCAGCGGCGACAAATTGCTCGGAGGTCCGCAGGCAGGCATAATTGCCGGCAAGCGGGAGTTTATTCGCCTTATGTTAAATCATCCGCTGCTACGCGTAATACGTTTGGATAAGCTATCAGCTATCGCCTTGGAAGCTACCATAAAAAGCTACCTTGACAAAAATGCTGCGCTAGAACTGCCTTTATGGCAAATGATACGGCTCAAAAATGAAGAAATTCACTCCCGTGCCCGCACCATCGCACAACAACTGAAGACACAAAACATAGCCGCCACCATACAGGATGGCGTAAGTTTGGTTGGCGGAGGCACTCTACCGGAACAGGAACTGCCCACTACGCTTATACGCCTGAGCCCGTCATGTGCGGTGGATGAAATCGCCCGCAGATTAAGGCTTTCCTCTCCGCCGCTGGTGGCGCGGGTGGAAAAGGACGCCGTTCTTATTGACCTGCGTACAGTTTTCCCTGACCAAGATGCTCTGCTGCCCGGCATTATCGCCGCCGCCTGGGCTCAAAAGGACTGATGCGTGCTAACCTTTGGCACCGCGGGTCATATTGACCACGGAAAGTCGTCTCTGGTCAAGGCTCTCACATCTATAGACCCTGATCGGCTGCCTGAAGAAAAAAAGCGTGGCATGACCATCGATCTGGGTTTTGCGTGGATGGATCTGCCGTCGGGTGAAACCATAGGTATCATAGATGTGCCCGGGCACAAGCAGTTTGTACACAATGTCATCCCCGGTCTTTTCAGTATTGATGCCGCATTGCTTGTAGTTGCTGCCGATGATGGTTGGATGCCGCAGACAGAAGAACACCTGCGCATATTGGACTTGCTGGGCGTAAGGTGCGGCATTGTGGCGCTGAATAAGGTTGATCTGATAACAGACGCCGAATGGCTGGAGGAAGTGCAAAAAGATGTCGCCAGCAGGCTTGCAGGAACCAACCTTGAAAATGCTCCCATAATACGCGTCAGCACACGCAGCGGCATAGGTATAACAGAACTAACGCAGGCTATTGACGCACTGGCCCAAAAGCTTTCACCGCGCCAGGATATAGGCAAGCCACGCCTGCCTATTGACCGTGTTTTTGTGATTAAGGGAAGCGGCGTTGTTGTAACCGGCACGCTATCGCAGGGGATATTCCACACAGGAGACGCCGTCAACATTACCCCATCAGGCTTAAGCACACGCATCCGCAGCATGGAAAGCTTTAAAAAAAATACCTCCGTGAGCGCCCCCGGCGTGCGCGTTGCCCTCAACCTTGCAGGGCTTAAGCGCACAGATGTGCATCGCGGCGATATAGTCACGGCAGAACGTCAAAGCCCTCTCTTAAGCCGCTTTTTAGATGCTCATTTGACGCTGCTGTCTGATGCGGAAATACCGCTTAAAAACATGGCTGAAGTGCTGGTTTATCTTGAGACACGCGAACTTCTCGGACGCATATCCATCATAGGCGCCAAAACTCTAGAACCGGGAGAGAGCGCTCTGGTGCAATTGCGCTTCCAGGAAGACGTTTCCGCTTTCATCGGAGAGCGTTTCATTATCCGTCGGCAATCGCCGGCAAGGACCATCGGCGGAGGTGTGGTGCTTGACCCGCTAGCAGAGAAGTTAAAATTGTCCGCAACGCCGGAGCGTGTTGCTTTTTTACAAAAACGTCTGACGCAAGACCTTGACACGCTAATTCTCTCGGAAATAAGTAAAAAGGGGTGGGCCGAAACGCAGCAATTACTGCTCAACAGCCTGCATTCAACAGATGACATTTTAGCGCATGTAAAACAACTGTCCGAACAAAAGTTGCTGGTGCTCGCAGCTGACTACGCCGTGCAACCGGCAGTCTGGCAGGATAATTGTTTGAAAGTCTTGAGCGCAATTGACGCCAAATACAAGACCAACCCCATACAAGCCGGCACGCCACAGGCTGCCATACAAAAAGACTTTGCGGTGCCACCTGACATCTTCGATGCTTTGGTACAACAACTGGTCGCAAAGGGCAAGCTGGTGCGTCAGAACGATGTGCTATATCTGCCGGGAAACGCCTCCGCTCTTTCGCCACAGCAGGAATCACTTAGGCAAACCATTTTGGGCATGTTTGCCACTCAGGTTACGACTCCGCCAACGCTCAGTGAAATTGGCAAGCGGCTGGCAAATAGCTTGCCTGTGGCATACTACCTTGTCAAACAGGGCTTATTGGTAGATTTTGGAGGTGGCGTGTTGTTGGAAAAAGCGCACTTTGAGGGGATATGCCGTGAGGTCACGGTACTACTCAAGCAAAACGGGCATGTCAGTATACAGGACATTAACCAGCACTTCGGTCTCAGCCGCAAATACAGCGTACCGCTGCTGACATATTTGGACCGCCTCGGTATCACGCGCCGCGAAGGCGACGTGCGTGTTGCGGGAAAGAAGCTTTTATAGCAGCAAGCCCAAATATAAGCAGACCGAATTTAATAACCTGCTGGTCAATTTCACTGCTCTCCATAACACTCCCCCAAGGGGTTATGTATTGTACTGCATGTTATGTGTTGATTTTTTAAGCGAAAATGTATAGCATAATACCCACAAGAAAAATCTTTATAATGGTGTATTAGGAACAAAACATGGAAATTGAAGAAGTACGTAAAAATACCAAGCTGATGTATCAGGGCAAGCCGTGGAACGTGGATAACGCCGAGTTCGTCAAACCCGGCAAGGGACGCGCAATCTACAGATTGCGTCTCAAAAACCTGCTGGATTCCAGTACTCTGGACATCACCTTTCATTCCGGCGAAAAAGTGGATGAAGCCAGTATTAGCAATCAGGAAATGCAATACCTCTACAAAGAGGGCGATCATTACGTTTTCATGAACACATCCAACTTCGATCAGACTTTCGTCACAGAGGCGCAAATGGGGGATAAAATCAATTTTCTCAAGGAAGGCGTGCTGGTCAACGTACAGTTGCTGGAAGACCGACCGATTGACATATCCATCCCCGTATTTGTCGAGTTGGAAGTAGTCGAAACAGGCACCGCCATAAAAACCGCCACAGTTACGGCGCAGAATAAGTCAGCCAAGCTGGAGACCGGGTACAGTCTTGATGTGCCCGCCTTCATCAGGGAAGGCGACATGATCAAAATAGATACCAGAACCGGCGCCTACGTAGAACGACTTACCAAGAAGTAGCTTATGCCCGCTGAACGGGAACGCCTTGCACGGAAAAAAAACAACCTTGAGCGCCGCGCCCGCATTTACGATATCGTCCACGAGTTTTTCCGCGGGCGGGGATTTTTGGAGGTTGAAACACCAATTCGCGTGCCCTGCATCGCCCCTGAGCTCAACATCTCACCTCTAAAAAGCGAGGGCTGGTTCCTTGCCGCATCTCCCGAATTGCATATGAAACGTTTACTGGCAGCAGGATATAAGCAAATTTTTCAGATCAGCCACTGCTTTCGCAAGGGCGAACACGGAGGACAACACAACCCCGAGTTCAGTTTGCTGGAATGGTACCGCGCAGGTGCAGGCTTCATGGATGTGATAAGCGATACAGAGCAGTTAGTTTGCACGTTGATGCAAGAGCTGCATGCAGGCAACATATTGCGCTATCAAGGGCAAGAAATCGCACTGGATTTGCCTTGGCCGCGCCTCAGTGTTAAAGATGCTTTTCTAAAAATCGCCGGTTGGGATCCTGTGGCAGACTACAACGCGGAGCGCTTTGACTACGACATGGCCACGCTGGTACTGCCGGCATTGAGCATGGCGCGTCCCACCGTACTGGTAGAATATCCTGCAGCAGCAGCTTCACTGGCGCGGCTGAAAACGGGTGACAACAGTGTTGCGGAACGCGCCGAGGTGTTTATTGGCACAATGGAACTGGCCAACGCATACAGCGAACTGACTGACGCAGCCGAGCAAAGGCAACGCTTTATGAAGGAGGCGGCCCAAATTGAACGCGAACATGGGCAGGTCATACCATTGTCAGAGCCTTTTTTGGAGGCGCTGTCTTTTTTGCCTGAGTGTGGCGGTATAGCCTTGGGCATGGACAGACTGGTCATGCTATTTTGCGACGTTGAAAACATTGATGAGGTTTGTGCCTTTACGGAGGAAAACATATGAGTATTTTATCGCGCAACGACATTCTATCCCTTGTTACAAGCGACCCGCCGCTGGTGGAAAATTATCTGGATTTGGAGATGCAGCTGCAGACCAACGGTTTTGATTTAAGCCTGCGCAGCATTTCGCGTTTTAGCTCATGCGGGCGGCTGGCACTAGATAATAAAGAGCGTATGATCTCCACGCAGCAAAAACTGGAGTTTGCACCAAACGGCACCATACATTTGGATGCCGGATGTTTCAGCATAACATATAACGAAATCGTGCATTTGCCCAAGGATGTTACGGCACTCGGGCTGCCGCGCTCAAGTCTGCTCAGATGCGGTGCCTGCATACATACAGCCGTGTGGGATGCAGGTTATCACGGACGTTCAGAATCGCTATTGGTAGTACATAATGCGCTGGGACTGGATTTGGAAAAGGATGCACGCGTGCTCCAACTGGTGTTTTCGCGCCTTACAGGCAACAGCCCCGGTTACGCCGGAGCGTACCAGAGTGAAAATATAACCTAGAGTGCCACGCTTAGCGCTGATGGCACCACTTTAAACGTAACGGGTCCGCAACTCAGCAACTCGCCGTCAGCCTGCAATAAAATACGTTTGTCGCACTCTATACTGACCTGCCCGGCTTTTTCTACACGTATCTTTGGGTAGGTAGTATGAGTTCCCTTATACACACGGGGAAACACGTGCAAAAGCTCAAGCTTATGCACGTCCCCAATGGTAATTACGTCCAGGAGATTATTATCCAAGACCGCCTGCGGGGCAATGCGCATACCGCCGCCGAAAAAAGCGCCGTTGGCTACCACCACGCTGAGCACACGCCGCGCTTCATCACGTCCGTCAATATTAAGACGTATGTCTTTATTGCGATAAAAAAGCAGTAGCTTCAAAAGTGACAGCACAAACGGTACGGTACTGCCCATAAAATGCGGCACGCGCTTGCTGCCATCGGCGACCTCGGCATCAAAGCCCACGCCGACTCCATTGATAAAATATCTCACGGCACGCTGCCCGTCATTATCCGTATACTCCACCTGTCCCGCATCAACCAAACGGCGATGCTCTCCTGTGACCATACGGGAAGACTTCATATAATCTTTGGAATACCCATTGATTTGATAAAATCATTTCCCGTGCCGGTGCCAATAATACCCAATGCCACAGATTTTGAATTCGCGGATGAAAGCAGTCCATTGACCACCTCATGTATGGTTCCGTCGCCGCCTACGGCTACAAGCAGGTCGTATCCCTCGTTGGCAGCCAAGAGTGACAACTCCAGCGCATGCCCGCGACCTTCAGTGAATTGAAAATCGAAAGATAACCCGCCTTGACGCAACAGACTTTCAATATCGGACCACCGGCGGGAGGTATCCCGCCGGTTGCCAGCGACCGGATTGATAATTATCTTGGCATGCTGCTTCGCCATTTTATCCTACCAAGAAACCCTCTGTTCTTTATTGCGTTGCGCAGATCAGTCAATGAAAACTATGCTGTTAGATGGTCTGGCAAGCTGCTCAAAGACGATACCGGCGTCACGGAAGATTTGACGGAAAGTGTCATCGGCGTAATTTCCAAAGCTGACGTAGCGCTTAATGCGGGCATTGGCAAGCATTTTTGCACACAGCACACACGGGGTATGCGTGGCATAAACGACGGACCCATCCATGCTCACTCCGTGAAGAGCCGCCTGAATGATGACATTTTGCTCCGCATGTACGGCGCGACAAATTTCATGGCGCGTGCCGGATGGAATATTATGAGCATCGCGCAGACAGCCCAATGACAGGCAGTCCTGCAAACCTGTCGGCGCACCATTGTATCCGGTGGATAAAATATGCTTATCCTTTACCGCCACAGCCCCAACATGATGGCGCAAACATGTGGAGCGCTCCGCCACCACAGCGGCAATTTTTAGGAAATACTCATCCGAATGCGGGCGGCTCATAATTGCCTCTCAAAAGTAGAAATAGCACTGCGGCATTCCCGTTCCAGATCTTCAAGTGAGCCTTCATTGACGATAGTAAAATCTGCCATGGCAATCGGTCCACCCTTATTGAGATTAAGAATTTCGGCAACGTCGCGGGAGTAGGCTTCTTCCATGGTCAGCGGGCGCACTATGCGCTTTGCCAAACGGGCATAGCGCGTAGCCGGCGAAGACCAAACAAGCGCCACGCGAAAACCGCGACCATAGTATTTGCTGAGGGATACATACTCCTCCCATGAATAAAGCCCGTCCACAACCACATGACAGTCCTTTATTAGCAGGTCTATTTTGGGCAAATTAAGCGTGGCGTAAGCCTCCATACCATGATGCCGACGCAACGACTCGCGCATGCGGCGCTCATTTTCCTCGTTCAGCGGCAGGTTTACTTTTCGCAACTCATCATCGGTTACGTCCCCAAAACGAATACGCGCATAACCTTTGTTCTCAAAAATACGGGAAACCTCCGACTTGCCGGCTCCCGCCATACCAACTACGGCAACAACTAACATACGGCTCCTAAATCAACAAAGTAAACAGGTGCTAATTATAAGCAAAACAGCAAGCAGATAACAACATTTATTCTCCATCAAGGTTCCGGCAACTGCCCGATCGAATTATGACTTCCATGACAATTGCAGCGCATATCAGAGGCGCTGTGGGCTAATTTGCCGCTTTTTGCGCCGCACTACGTCTGGATTATACACAAAATTGGCGATTGGGCATTCTAGCGCCTGTAACAGCGACCGCTATGCTATAATGCCTTTGTTATGGAAAAACTCAATCTTTCCTCAAACATCGAAGGACACATATCCCCTGAGGCGCGGGATATTATGCGTATCGCAGCACGCGTGTCACAACAGCAGGGCGTGCGTATTTATCTGGCAGGAGGTGCTGTACGCGACATGCTTCTGGAGCAGACGGCAACAGACATCGACCTTGTAACTGAGGAGGATGCGCTTGTCTTAGCGCAGCTATTGGCGCAAGAGGTCGGCTGTGAGGCTCTTCTGTACCCGGAATTTTTTACCGCAAAATTGCATTTTCCTGCTTTTTGCCTTGATATTGCCAGCGCACGCAGTGAAAGCTACCGCCATTCCGGCGCTTTACCAACAGTACATCTTGCCGATATCGGCACAGATCTCAAGCGGCGCGATTTCAGCATCAATGCCATGGCAGTCTCCCTCAACAATGAGGACTACGGACAATTGCTGGATGAGTGCGGCGGTCTGCAGGACCTGAAGAGCCAAACAATACGGGTATTACACACGCAGAGTTTTCGGGACGATCCCACACGTATGTGGCGTGCCGTAAGGTATGAGATGCGCCTTGGCTTCCATATGGAAAGCGCCACCAAGGAACTTTTACAACAAAGCCTATCCACTCTGAGTTGTATCAGCGGAGAACGGCTGTGGTATGAGCTCGAGTGTGTCCTGAATGAAACAAAACCTGAGAAGGCATTGTCGCGCGCTGCGGAATTGGGGTTGCTGCGCTGCATACATGCGCAACTGACCTGCAACAGCCTGTTGGACGCTTGGTACGACCATGCCCGGCAATTAAGCCTGCCTAAGAGACCTGAAGCAGGGCTGTATCTGGCGCTGTTGCTCTATCCCTTGGAGGCAGCCGAAAATGAAAGGGTAGCACAGTTACTTAAGCTAAACAAAAATCTGCAGCACACCCTGCTTGATAGCACCAAAGCTAAAGCATCCTTGGCGGTACTTGAGAATGACACCCTGCTGCCCAGCTTTATCTATCATACCCTTTGCAGCTATGACACAAGCGCTATCATAACTAACCTCATTGCCTCAGCGTCAAGCAATGCACAACGTCATATGCGGCTATACCTTGAAAAATTGCGTTATGTCAGGCCAATTCTCAATGGAGATGCCCTGATTTCCCTTGGAGTGAAACCCGGACCGCAGATTAGTGCAATGCTAACCCGTCTGATGCATGCACGCCTTGACGGCAAAACTGATAGCCGTAAGGATGAGATGCGGCTGTTGGATTTTATGTGCTAATTTTACAGAACAAGGCACAAAACCATAACTCCGGTTGTGAGAGTATCTTTAGTCAGGCTTACGCCGCCGCGCAGCACGTATGTGCCAAACAGGAACTCATGCCGGCATCCTGCAGACACTGTTGTACGCGACATGCTTGCGCCTCGTCACTAAACAGCGCAAAAAGGATAGGTCCGGCACCCGCGAGATGCACCGGTACTCCAGCCATGCGCTGAAACTCCATCTTGCAGCTTTCTAATCCTGCAAAAGCCGTAAATGCCACTTTTTCAAAGACGTTGAATAAATCCCCTGCAGCAATAGCTGCGCCGTGTGCCAGGCGCTGCGTCAGCGCATCCGTGAATTCACCATGCGTGAAATGCTCGGACCGCAGCATGGAATACATCGCTGCCGTTTTGGAGGCTACACAGGGTGTATTTGGGAATAGCAACACCAGCCAAACACGCGGCATGTCGGGAAGTTGCCTGAGAAGGTCACCTCTGCCTTGGGCTAATGCCGTGCCGCCGCCAAAGAAAAACGGCAGGTCTGAGCCCAGTTTGGCGGACATGCTTATCAAATCACTTGTTGGCATCTCAGCACACCACAATCGCGCCAGCCCACGCATGACAGCCACCGCATCGCTTGAGTCACCACCAAGTCCGGAAGATAAAGGTATACGCTTATCAAGTGTAATTTTGGCTCCGCGACGTACTCCCGTGTGGCGCGCCAACAATTGCGCCGCACGGCTTACAAGGCTTTTTTGGGCAACCCAGTCACGCGCCGCACAGTGATACTCCAAGTGTTCGGCATCTTCAAAAACCAGCCTGTCACACAAACTAACGCTCTGCATAACACTGCGTATTTCGTGAAATCCGTCAGAGCGCTTGCCGAGTCCCTCCAGCGTCAGATTGATTTTGGCGCAGGCATCCAGTGATATCACAACTCACCCCTGTCGTTGAATGCACTCCACAGCTGCACCCACTCTGCCATGCTCAGTGTTTCAGCGCGGCGGCGAGGTTCAATACCTGCGGTTTCCAACAGAGGGAGAATTTCTTCTTTCGGTTTATTCAAACCCTGAGCCAGTGAGTTAGGCAGTTGTTTGCGGTTAGCACAAAAACCGGCACGGACCAGTCTAAAGAACTCGGGTGCCAATGAGAGAGGAATTAGAGGCTTGTTGTGAACAGTGATTCTAAGTACGGCAGAATCCACCTTTGGCATGGGATAAAAACTGCCCGCAGGCACACTGCATACCAAGCGGGGCTCTCCATACAACTGCACCGCCACACTAAGCAGGCTCATCTCACCAGGACGGGCAGTAATCACCCGCGCCACCTCCTTCTGTAGCATAAGCGCCATAAGCTCAGGCTGACACTCACTCTCCAAAAAGTGCCGTATCACAGACGATGTTATGTAATACGGCAGGTTGGCAACCACCTTGTAGCAGCCGCCAGCTTGTGCTATTAAATCAGACGGGGGGCATCTCAGTATATCATCGTGTAAGACACGCACGTTGTCGCATTCTAAAAAAGCATTTTGCAACATTAAAGCCAGTGTGTCATCAAGTTCTACGGCTATAACATTCCCCGCATTACGCGCCAACTCCCTCGTCAAAACACCTAATCCTGGTCCGACCTCAACCACCGTATCATGCGCACTCAACTCAGCTGCCGCCACTATTTTACGCAACACCCCCGAGTCGACTAGAAAATGCTGCCCCAAGCTTTTTTTGGCACGGGCATCACGCGCGCTCAGCAGTCGCTTGGTCTGCCGCATAAGAGATTCCGCAGGTACCACACAGTCCGGCATGCTAGACACCACACTCAAACACTTGTATCCGACAAGGCATGTCGCCGGATGCCAGAATAAAGTTTTCCCTTCGGTTATTGAGTATCAATCTGTTGAGAAAAAAATCATTTTCAACATTTTGATAGATTGGCGCCAAATGCAGCAAATTTGAGCCCTCACGTATACCAGCTTGTGCAGAGTAATACATAACACCCATATCATAACACAAGGCATGGCAGTGCTACACAGGAAAACACATAGCTCTTTGTATTTGCTCACGCGACTTATCTGAGACAAGCAGCCATTTTTGACCCTATCACATCACACATGCTACAATGTAAAATCATGGAAATAAGTTGGCTGGGGCATTCCTGTTTTAGAATTCGCGGCAAGCAAGCTTGCGTCGTCACAGACCCGGTATCGCCGGGCAAAGGCTATTCCCTTGGCAAATTGAGCGCCAATATTGTGACCGTGAGCCACAACCACAACGGGCATAACTACACAGCCAGATTTTCTGACAACCCTCACGTATTATACCGACCGGGCGAGTACGAGGTTTCGAGTGTATTGATTATCGGTCTTACAAGTTTCCACGACACATCCCGTGGCAGCGAAAGAGGTAAGAACACTATTTTCGTTTTTGAAACAGAGGAGATGTCCATATGCCACTTGGGCGATCTGGGATACTCTTTGACTGCCAGTCAGATTGAGGAAATCGGCAAGGTGGATATTCTTATGATTCCTGTAGGTGGCGGCAGCACCATCAACGCCACTGCAGCCTCATCCATCGTGCGGCAGATTGATCCTAAGATTGTGCTGCCCATGCATTACAAAACATCCCTGTTCCAGGATACATTAGATCCTATTGAGGTATTCCTTAAGGAAATGGGCGTCTCCGACACATCTACAAAGCCCAAGCTGAGCATCAATAAAAACGGTCTGCCATTAGCCACACAGGTTACGCTACTGGAATTGCAACCGGTCAAATAAACAGGCGTCACACCTCAACTTTGGAACGTTAGACATCAGTGCTGCCACGATAAGGCGTCAAGGTGCTCTATCACACACTTCATCGCAACAAGCACCATTGCAATAACCTCAAATGGTTGCCAAAAACCGCCTCAGCAGACAATACACCTTTCATGTAATACGCTGGTACAATTCTGATAAACGTTTTCTGCCGCTTACACCTGAGTTGCCGCCTTCTCCAAAACAGCAGCTTTTGTGCCTAATTTGCTCTAAAGTGCGCACTCTTCATAGCTATTTGTGCCTACCTAGAAATAAAAATCCAGTCAAAATATCCGAGCTGTAAAAAGAGCGCCGTCACGAGCTAGCGACACGGGAAGGATTGAGAATGCCTGCCTTTAGTAGCATTTCAAAGCGTTGAGGAACACTGCTTAGAATTTTAGTCTCCTCTAAACAATTGCCATAATCTGATGTATGCACTCATTTGGTCATGTCAGGTGCAATAAACATCGTGAGGAGATAAATAGCGAAGTCAGGTCTCACTTCGCTCACCCGACCTGTTAAAACCATGTTATTAAAGAAAGGCTCCCCGACGGGGAGCCTTTCTTTAATAGTTTTAGAACAACTTCAAAAAAGCGGATTTAAACCACTCTGCGGGTGCGAATGATGAGAATGACGACCGCCAAAGTTAGAAGTGCTCCGACACCAACGATGACCCAGATATAAACAGGAGTGCTCTGGACAGGCATGGTGACTGTGATATTCTGATCATTAAATTGAATATCAGCAGTAACATTAGGTGGAGGAACATTGGTAAAGACTATATTCTGGGCAGGAGGAATATATAAGGTGATGGTAGGCTGAGGAAGTACAGTCTGAGTCTGAGTAAACGGAGGAATGGGTAATTGAATTCTAAAGTTATAGCCACCTTCCCACTCAGAAGGAACACCAGATGCACCATTGACACCTACGCGCCAATAGTAGTAATTACCATCAGTAAGGCTAGTTGGCCATGTATAACTCATCTCCAAGTTTGAAGGAATAGCATTGACTACCTGAGTGGTAACACCGGTGGAGAAATCATAAGAGGTAGAAACCTGAACAGTATAGGTTCTGCCAACCTTGCGTGCAGCAGTACTTGGATCTTTCCATGCAAACTGCGGTCTGAGATACGGAATAGCAACGCCAGCCGCAGGAGTCAGATCATAAATATGTATCACTGGTCCGGCATCGGTGTCGAAATCAAAGATAGTTGCATCAATCGTATCTTTAGCAGTGTTGAACATGAAACTTGAAACAGGACTATTCGCCCAAACAGATACATAGTATGTAGTGTCAGCCAACAGCTCATCGACAGCTACATAATTCGTATTTCCATCTGTTGTGAAAGTGCGTACAACGGCACCACCTGTGGTATTGTTGGTATAGAGGTTAGTTTGCTTGACGGTGCTTATCTTGACTGTATAGCCAGTAGCATAATCCATGAGGCTCCAAGAAATAACAGCCGAAGACTTAGAAGTGCCAGAGGAAGAATCCGTTGCAACACCGGTAACATTGACTCCATCGCCGTTGCGACCGAGAGTATCTGTATACGTCCAGATTTCATTGCCAATTGTTGCATATAGAACTACATTGCCGGAAGTAGCAGGAACAGCAAGAAGCCTACTGTAGCGTCCAGCAGCTCTACCAAGAAGAGTAGGTGCATTGGGGCTAATCGCCTCAGCGCCGTTAACCGCTCCACGAACACGATAGGTCTCAGCACCAATTGCATAAATCATGCCGGAGCCTTCATAGATATTGCCATTGCCCGGGGCAGCAACAATATCACGAACCCAGTTAGTGAGATAACCAGGGCTTGAAGCTTTTGTCCATGTCATAGCGCCGGGTTTGTCAGTATAGCGATAGATACCAGCTCCTGTGCCCAAAGCACTCTGGCTGGAGTTTACACCAACAAAGACATTGCCGCTATCAAGATAATCAGCAGCTGGCGTAATTACCGCATCATACATGGTACCGCCGGAGAAAAAGCCTGACGTCATCGTGGTAGCAAAAGGAGTCCATACAACACCACTGTCGGTGGACTTATAAGCAAAGACTGTGTTCGGTGATGCTATGACACCAACTGCAAATACGGTATTAACCGTAGTGCCGTTTGTGTTAAGAGCATAAGCGAGATCTGTGATGCGACCGCTAGTCAGGTTCGTGCGAGCAGGAGCTGTCCAAGATGTACCATAGTTATAGGTAACAATTGAGGAAGCACTAGAGTTACCAATAAGACCAGCGACAACAACTCTGTTATTGCTCAAAGGCAATACGGCATCAACAGAGGCAAAAGTGATAGTAGATACAGAAACAGTGTTAAACGAACCGGTTGATGCATTTGTGGTTGAACGCTGTACAGCAGAAGAGGAACTCCCGCCTAATTTAAAGCGGTAAATAGTGTTGTCAGTGCCATAAGCGGGCGACAAGACCAGTCTGTCATATACAACATCAGTACCAGTCGCCGTAATTACACTAACGCGCTCCCAAGCACCCCCTGCTGCAGCCATGCGGCGCCACATGCTGGCGTGATTAGTAGCAGCAAGAGTATAAGACGAAGCATCAGTGGTGATTACAAAAATGTCACCCTTTGCGGCAATAGCCAAATCCAGAATGAAGTTAATCTCGTCATTGATGAGACTGCGCTGAATGTAAGGCTCTCCAACGCTAAAGCCACCATTATAACCGCCCACGTTAAGAACATAGGAAAGATCTTTTCCGCCGAATTGACCGGAAAGGAACCCTACGTCAAGCAAAACCCAAGCCACTGCAGTGGTGACACTATCGGCCAATGTTTGACGAGCAAACGAGGCAAGTGTGCCGGATCCAGATACATTGCGCCATGCACTTGTACTTTTGGCAACCTGACCATTAGAACTACCAACCAAAACGGTAGAAGAGCCCCAAGCACCAACCATGGACAAATTCATCCAAAGCGTTTGAGTAGGAGTAGTGCCTGTAACGTTACCATACTTTTCGAGTGTTTCGCTCTCTACTATACGGTAGATACCAGCACCCGTGCCGCCAGAAACGCAGAAAATGAAGTTGGTGGATTTGTAGTTCATTACCAGACCGCCAGCACCATTACTCTCAGCCATGCCTGCATTGTAATCAGACGGGAAAGCGATATCAGCATTTGTAGCACTGGTAATGGATACATGTCCATTCTCGCCCCATGTACTGAGATCACAACACGTTTTAACATAAACGGTCGAGCCATTTGTACCGACAGCAACTATGGCATAGTTAGAACCAAAAGTAGGAGTTACCTTAACCGACAGAATATCATACTTACCAAAGGTATAAGGGTTACCAATATCCTTTAAATTGTTGCTGGAATCCCCTTCCTCCCAATAATACACGCCATTATTCAAGCTGGCGCTGCTAGTAACAGCAAATGAATTAACACCGACTACGGCGTAATGCTTAGCATTACCATTAGGAAGTTTACCATTCACGCCTATATCAAATGTTTTAATTGTGTTGCCGGTTCCGGCAACACTGACCAGTTTGGTAAAGTTATAACCGCTATTGTCTGAACGATAGAGGGCATTATCAGTGATGATAAATAGGACATTCGCATATTCGGGAGAGCAAACAATCCCTATTATCTCTTCGTTTAATACGGTGTACTGAACCGTTGAGCTTTCCCTAACCTCGGTATCAATGCGTTTCCAAGTGCTACCGTGATTATCGGATACGATAATGGTATGGTCAACACCGTCAGTACCATTATCAAACTGGGCATAGGCATAAAGCTTGCCGTCACGACTAGACTGTGCAAGAGGGCCACCCTTGACCAAATTCGGGGCAAGAACGAGGTTCTCTTCCGATGGGAGTTCTACATTTCCCCAATCGGTCCACTTTTGCACACCTGCAGCAACAGGCGCAGCAAACTGGATGTTGCCGACAAGCATAAGAGTTGTCAGGACAACGCCCAAAATTTTAGCAATTCTGCTTTTCATCGACTTTTAATTTCTCCTTGATAAATTCTATATTGTTTTGTTATGAATACCATCTTTAAGACTCTACCTTGACTCTGCCTTAAAGACGACTAAAGTCAAAGTCTTTTTGCGCGTTTTCTCACGCTCTCCCTCGCGGGTATATGCAAACGTACCACCTCCTCTTATACAGGTTCCAATGCTACATGATACCACGTTCTGTCAATATGTCAATAGCCTAAAAGACTATTTTTTACACTTTTTTCAATTTTTATAAAGTCACACCGCAAACATCCAACTCAATGGCAATAATATCCCCCATACGCCACATGCACGGGATTTACCTTACAGTCTTTCCTTGCCCAAGCTTGCCAGAAAATCTGCATTGACGCGCGTTTTGCGCAGGTGATCCAACACTCGTTCTGTAATATCCATCGAGTTCCCTGTCGGGCTGTCTGATGCAATCATGGCCACCATACGGCGCAACAGCTTAATCTGTTTCGTCGTGGTCTCCACCAGCAGCAAATCGTCGCGACGCGTACTGGAGTGCGCGATATCCACCGAAGGAAATACACCCCTCTCAGCCAAACGACGGTCAAGATGCAACTCCATATTGCCTGTACCCTTGAACTCTTCATAAATCAGATCATCCATACGCGAGCCTGTATCCACCAGGCACGTTGCAATGATGGTAAGTGAGCCACCCTCTTCAATGTTGCGCGCGGCTCCGAAGAACTTCTTGCCCGGATGCAGCGCCACAGGATCAATGCCACCGGAAAGCGTACGCCCCGACGGCGGCATAGCCAGATTATAAGCGCGCGTAAGACGCGTGATACCATCCAGCAGAATAAACACGTCTTTGCCGCATTCCACCATGCGCTTGGCCTTCTCCAAAGCCAACTCTGCCACACGCGTCTGGTTTTCCACCGCCTCATCAAACGTGGCGGCAATAACCTCGCCTTTGACGGAGCGCCTCATATCCGTAACCTCCTCAGGGCGCTCGCCTATAAGACAGACCATAATGCTGATATCGCTGTAATTTGTTGCAACAGCATTGGCAATGGCTTTCAACAGCATGGTCTTGCCGGCTTTTGGAGGTGCCACAATCAGACCGCGCTGTCCGCGTCCGATAGGAGCCACCAGATTAATCAGGCGCGTTGCCAGCAAATCCGGACGTGTCTCCAAATTGATAAGCTTATTGGGAAAAGTGGGCGTAAGTGAACTGAAGTTGGGGCGCCTGCGCGCCATTTCGGGATTGACATCATTGATGGCCTCCACGCGCAACAAGCTATAGTATTTCTCGCCGACTTTAGCCGGACGGCCCTGACCTACCACCGAGTCGCCTGTGCGCAGGCTGAAACGGCGTATCTGCGACTGCGATACGTACACGTCCGATGGGCTCGGAAGCAAAGTTTCCTGACGCAAAAAGCCGTATCCATCCGGCATGATATCCAACACACCTGAGCAAAACACATTACCCTGCATCTTGGCCGAGGCCTGCAACAGGCGCATAACTATTTCATGTTTTTTAAGACCAGTAACACCGGATATTCCAGTTTCTTTTGCCATATCAAGCAGTTCTTCTCGGCTCTTCTCCTCAAGCAGCTTCATATCAATAGGCTTGGGTTTTACCTCAGCTAACGACACCTCCGTACGAACAGGAGGATTATTGCCCTCCGCAGGCTCCAAAGGCAACACGGGCTGCTGTTCTGTCGGCTGCTCCGGTTGTATCTGCTCCAGTGGTTGTTCTTGTTGCGTCATATGT
Organism: Dehalococcoidia bacterium; assembly: GCA_009784845.1. The sequence continues at coordinate 21,344 of WQXK01000002.1, forward strand.
GTTCCTTGTCCCTCCGTGTCATCAGTTCAACGTATTACTTGCTTTGACCGACCACACGATGCCAGTCAGCCAAGAAGCGTGCATTGCCCGCACCAGTCATGGGATGCTTTATCATCTGCTCCAGCACATCAAATGGTATTGTGGCTATGTCTGCTCCGGCTTGGGCAGCAGCTACACAATGCAGGGGGTGTCTTATGCTGGCAGCAATGACCTCGGTATCAAAATCGTATTCCCTATATATGTCCATAATAGACTTTACCAAAGCCATGCCATCCTGCCCAATGTCATCCAGACGCCCTACAAAGGGGCTTATAAAGGCGGCACCGGCAAGCGCCGCAAGAAGTGCCTGATTTGCAGAAAAACAAAGTGTCATATTTACCTTGATGCCCTCGCGTGACAGTTTGGAGGTTACCTCCAAGCCATCCGGCGTGGCAGGTATTTTCACCACTACATTGGGATGCCACGCCGCAATGCTACGTGCCTGAGACGTCATGTCATCCACACCCTCCACAACCACCTCGGCGGAAACCGGTCCGTCAACTATGGAGCATATCTCCTTGACCAGAAGCTGATAGTCTTTCTTGCCCTCTTGAGCCACCAGCGTAGGATTAGTGGTAACACCGCTTACAACCCCCCACTTGACTCCCTGGCGTATCCGGTCGATATTGGCCGTATCCAAAAATAATCGCATGCCTTTGCCTCCTCGTTATTCAAGCGGAAGGGTCGGCTGCGAGCCCTCGCGCATTACATTCTTAGCCACGCCAATTAGCCCGCTGAACAATGGATGCGGGCGATTGGGGCGGGAACGGAACTCGGCATGGAAGTGGCATCCGACCATCCACGGATGGTCGCGCAACTCACAAATCTCCACCAGCTGTCCGTCGGGCGAAAGACCGCTAAAGACCAATCCAGCGTTTTCCAGCTGCTGGCGGTAATCATTATTAAACTCAAAGCGATGACGGTGACGTTCCAGCACTGTGCTAACACCATTCCCATAAGCTTGCGCTGCCCGCGTCCCCGGCAGCAGGCAGCAGGGATAATTACCCAGTCTCATAACGCTGGCATTACTATCCGCCGCAGGCTGTCCGGGCAGCAATTGAATTACGGGATACGGAGTATCCGCGGCAAACTCAGCCGAATGTACCATATTAGATTTCAGCACAAAGCGGGCAAACTCGACTATCATCATCTGCATGCCAAGACACAGACCCAAATAGGGGATATTATTTTCACGTGCATATGTGGCGGTTCTAATCACGCCGTCCACACCGCGGGCACCGAATCCTCCCGGTGCAACAATGCCCTGTACGCCGCGCAGTTTGCTTTCAATATCGTTGTTCTTTTCCAAGCCATCAGCCTGCACCCAAGAAATATCTATCTTACTGTTATGCTGCAGTCCGGCATGGCGCAATGCCTCCCGTGCTGAGTAGTACGCATCCTCAAGTTCCACATACTTTCCCACCACCGCAATACTCACCGATTGCTCACAGCCATCGTTGCAGTTGGCTATATGCTGCCAACAACTCAACTCAGGTGCAGCGGCACTTAGCCCAAGGCGCTGTACCACCAGGTTTCCAATACCCTCTTTCTCAAGCACCAAAGGCACCTCATAAACACTGGAAACCGTGGTCAATGGAATAACAGCCTGGCGCTCGACGTCACAGAAAAGCGAAATTTTGTCGCGTATTCCATCGGATATTGGATAGTCAGCGCGGCAGGCTATAATATCTGGCTGGATACCCATGCGGCGCAACTCGTTGACGCTGTGCTGAACCGGCTTGGTTTTAAGTTCTTTGGTTGATGCAATATACGGAAGCAATGTCACATGCAGATATAGTACATTGTCACGTCCTATGTCATTGCGCATCTGGCGGATGGCCTCTAAAAACGGCTGGCATTCAATATCGCCCACAGTACCGCCGACCTCCACCAGCACAACATCGGCACCAGAATCAACGGCTATCTTCTTGAAATGTTCCTTAATTTCTCCAGTGACATGCGGAATAACCTGAATTGTACCGCCAAGAAAATCCCCGCGGCGCTCCCTGGCAATAACCGCACTGTATATCTGCCCTGATGTAATATCCGACTCAGTCGTAAGTTCAATATCGATAAAGCGTTCGTAGTTGCCTACGTCAAGATCAGTCTCAGCGCCGTCCTTGGTGACAAACACCTCTCCGTGCTGATAGGGTGACATAGTGGCCGGATCAACATTAAGATAAGGATCCAGCTTCTGAACGGAGACCGTAAGACCGCGGCTTTTGAGTAAGGTGCCGATGGAGGCCACCGTGATACCTTTGCCCACCGAACTGACAACTCCGCCTGTTACAAATATGTACTTCGTCATATAAGCAATCGTCTTGACAACATTAATGAAACTTTCAAAGTCTTTATCTTGGAAATACCGCGACGGCAAGAACCATACAAGCTACAAAGTTGTGAAACTCTTGTGCTTTCCATTATAAACGGCTTTATAGCATAATGTCAACAAGCCTTGTTTAACATTTGTTTGTTAATATTATTGGCTAACAGTTGACATATATTATGGTACCATATTATAATTTCAGGGCAAGTCACCCCACAAGGCATTCGGGAGGTGAGAATTATGGCAGGCAAAGATTACTATAACACTCTGGGAGTCAGCCGCGGAGCCAGCGAAAAAGACATTAAAGACGCTTTTCGCAAGCTGGCGCGCAAGTACCATCCTGACGTCAATCCGGGCAACAAAGCCTCCGAGGAAAAGTTCAAGGAAATTAACCATGCATACGAGGTACTTTCGGACGGGCAAAAACGCAAAAATTATGACCAGTTCGGAGAGAATTGGGAATATGCCGAGCAGTTTAAACAGCAAAGCGGACAAGGCGCCTCAGGGGCGGGCTTTGATTTCAGTCAGTTCAATTTCGGCGGAGGACAGGGCAGTGCTCAGTTTACCAGTGCCGACGGCATGGATAATCTCTTCGCCAATCTGTTCGGCGGTGCGCGCAGCCGCCGCGCACAACCGCGGCGCGGGCAGGATATAGAACACCCTGTAGAAATTACGCTGGAGGAGGCTTTCGGCGGCACGAGCCGCCTGCTCAACCTGCAGACCGATGATATATGCAAAACATGTAACGGCACGGGGCGAATGAACAAAAGCATCTGTCAAGCCTGCCAAGGGGCGGGAGCGGTATTGCGCATGCGCCAATTGGAAGTCAAAATCCCCACCGGCGTTAAAACCGGCTCGCGTGTGCGTATCGCCGGACAAGGAGCATCCGGTCATGGCGGACCTGCCGGAGACCTGTATCTGCTGATAAGCATACGCGCACATGGCAGCTTTGAGCGCCACGAAGACGACCTGTTAACTACCGTGGCGTTACCGCTGAGCATTGCTATGCTGGGCGGTGAAATAGAAGTACTTACTCTCAGCGGCAAACTGGAGTTAAAGATTCCTCCGGAAACACAAAATGGACGCACGTTCCGCCTGACAGGACAAGGCATGCCTCAGTTGGGCAAGGGAAATCGTGGAGATCTGCTGGTCAAGATGAGTGTTGTTTTGCCTCTCAATCTGAGCGGAGAAGAAAAGGAACTCTTTTCGCGCCTGCGCCGTCTGCGCGCTGAGTAAAGTAAACGAGGTAATGCATTATGCACAAAAACAAACCCGAAACCAATCGACCGCGTTATGTCATCAGTGTAGCCGCAGAAATGCTGGGAACTCAGCCCTATACCCTGCGCTATTATGAGCGGGTAGGAATTATCAAGCCGGCGCGCTCAGGCGGCAATCTCAGGCTTTATTCCGATGACGACTTAATGCAGCTACGCCGCGTGATGACTTTGATGTACGATCTTGGGGTTAACCTCGCAGGCGTAGAGGTCATCATGCGCATGAGTAACCAAATCATAGAACTGCAACACGCAAATACTATTCTGTTACAAAAATTAAACCAATACAGGCAGGAATAGAGAAAACCATGAGACAAGACAAATATACCGAACAGGCCCAGGAAGCACTAAATCTATCGCAGCAATTGGTCATGCAATATCACCATAGCCAAATGGATGTGGAGCATCTGTTTATGGCACTGCTTACACAGGAAAAAGGTCTGGTGCGCGAGATTATAAAAGAGCTGGGGCTTGACATAGACAGCATTCGCTCCGATGTAGATAACGCCCTTAACCGCTCACCAAAACTCGGCTACCAGACACAGCAAATTTACGCCACACCGCGCATCAATAGCGTGATAATGGCAGCATCACAGGAAGCATCCCGTCTAAAAGACGAATTTATCGGAACGGAGCATCTTTTTATCGCCATAGCCACCGAACAACGCGGGCAGAGCGCTTTTATACTTAAAATTCATGGCATTGACCAGGAGAAAATCTATGCCGCGCTTCAAAAAATTCGCGGCAGTCGGCGCGTCACCGATGCCGATGCAGAAAGCCATTATCGTTCTCTGACTAAATACAGTCGGGACCTAACCGAAATGGCACGTCAGGGCAAACTGGATCCTGTAATAGGACGAAATGAAGAGGTACGTCGCGTTATGCAAATCCTCTCACGGCGCACCAAGAATAACCCCATCATTGTTGGGGAAGCCGGCGTGGGAAAGACAGCTGTCGCCGAAGGCGTAGCACAGCGTATCGCCGACGGCGACGTACCTGATTCTCTATTGGGCAAAAAAGTGATGGCTCTGGATATGGGATCCTTGGTAGCAGGGAGCAAGTTTCGCGGTGAATTTGAGGAACGCCTGAAATCTGTTATGGACGAGGTGCGTCAGGCTCAAGGCGAAATCATCCTATTCATAGACGAAATGCATACCGTAGTTGGCGCCGGAGCCGCAGAGGGCTCAATCGATGCCTCAAATATGCTTAAGCCGGCTTTGGCACGCGGGGAACTACGAGCCATCGGTGCTACCACGCTGGATGAATACCGAAAGTTTATTGAAAAAGATAAGGCCTTGGAACGTCGCCTGCAACCAGTCTATGTGGACGAGCCTTCTATTGCAGCCAGCATCGACATACTACGCGGTTTGCGTCCGCGTTATGAAGAGCACCACAAAATTAAAATAAGCGACGAAGCCATTGAGGCCGCTGTCAAGCTAAGCCAACGCTATATAGCCGACAGGCATCTTCCGGATAAAGCCATCGACTTAATGGATGAGTCTGCCAGTAAAATCCGTCTGGAAACAGAAAGTGCCCCGCCGGATATAAAAGCATTGGGAGATAAGCTAAAAGCACTTATTTCCGATGAGGACAGCGCGGCCCAACAACAGGAATACGACCGTGCCGCTGAGCTGAAAGCAGAAAAACTGCGCACTGAGACCGAATATAACCAAAAACGCAAGGCTTGGCTTGATCGCGAGAAGATCAAGCCTGAAGTAACAGAAAACGACATCGCCAACCTTGTAGCAAAATGGACCGGCGTTCCAGTGTCCCATATACTGGAGGGAGAATCCCAGAAACTGCTGCATATGGAAGAAAGCCTGCACGAGCGGATGATAAATCAGGAAGAAGCCGTCAATGCAGTTTCTGAGGCTATTCGCCGCGGGAGAGCCGGGTTGAAAGATCCCAAACGCCCTATCGGTAGCTTTATGTTCCTTGGTCCTACAGGCGTTGGCAAGACCGAACTGGCGCGCTCGCTAGCTTGGTTTCTTTTCGGGGATGAAAATGCCATGATCAGGCTGGATATGTCGGAATACCAGGAAAAACATACTGTGTCACGGCTTATCGGCTCACCCCCAGGATACGTTGGATTCGACGAGGGTGGACAACTCACGGAAGCTGTCCGGCGCCGCCCATACAGCGTCATCCTCTTGGATGAAATCGAAAAAGCGCATCCTGAGGTATACAATAGCCTTTTACAGGTGCTGGATGACGGGCGTATGACCGACAGCCATGGGCATACGGTAGATTTCAAAAACGCCATAATCATCATGACATCCAATGCAGGTGTAGCCCTTATCCGCCGCGAATCAGCTTTGGGCTTTGTAACACAAAAAGACGATGAGTTAACACGTAAAAACGCCTATGAGCGCATGAAAGAAAAGGTGATGACAGAGGTGCGTAAGGTATTTCGCCCTGAGTTCATTAACCGCATCGACGATATAATCGTTTTCCACGAACTGAGCGAGGAGCAGTTGGCTCAAATCGTAGAACTAATGATAAAGGATTTACAAAAGAGGCTGGAGGAACGCAAGCTTAGCATCAACATAACCGATGCAGCTAAAAACTGGTTGGTAAAAGTTGGTTACGACCCGGCTTATGGCGCACGACCACTGCGCCGCTCTATTGAGCGGTACGTGGAAAATCCATTGGCCAACAGTCTGTTAAAAGGCGAATTTAAGGAATATGAAACTGTAACTGTAGACTGCGGCGAAGATGGATTAATATTCAACACGCAAGAAACCAATACAGTCAAAAAACCACGTCGTTCTGCATCCAAAACGCAGGAGTAATAATTACGGACAATCAGGATAGTCAACCAAGCCAAAGCCGGCTAAAACGCCTGTTGCGGAAGTGGGAGTACTGGGTGGGAGCGCTCGCTGTACTCATCACTTTCGGCTTGGCGCTTTTAATGGTGCTTAATTGGCACTCTGTGGACCAAATGGCCGGTTATGGCTACGTCGGCGGGCTAATCGTGAGCGCTCTAGGCTGCAGCACGTGGTTCGTGCCAATTCCCATGGCTGCAGTACAGTTTACACTCGGAGGCATCCTGCTTCCATGGTTTGGTCCGCTTTGGCTGGGGCCACTATTCGTAGGACTGGTATGCTCATTTGGAGAGGCGACCGGTGCGCTCAGCATCTACGCCGCGGGTTATAGTGGAGGCACCGGCATATCCGATAAATTCATCAAGGGACGTTCGGGGCGCTTTATTAGGATATATCAGTGGCTGATGAGATTATTGCAACGACGCGGGGCACTGGTGATGTTCATCTTGTCAGCGCTGATGAACCCATTCTTTTTCCCGGCGGCACTGACATGCGGTGCATCACGTTTTGGTTTAAAAAAATATTACCTGATTACTTTTGCCGGCAAGTTTATCAAATGCAGCATTATTGCCTACGCAGGGTATTTCGGGTTGCGCAGTTTATTTCAATGGCTGGGAATATAATCCCTCACACAAAAACATTTTTTGCAGGGGAAAATAATTTGCGCTATAATGTGCCCCAGTTTACAAGAAACGTTTTATAAGATATGAATTTGCATGAGGCTTGCGGCGTCTTCGGGATTTACTCCAAAAGTAAAGATTTAGCTCGGCTTACCTATTTCGCTCTTTTCGCCCTGCAACACCGCGGGCAGGAAAGTGCTGGTATCGCCACATCCGATGGCAAGCGCGTTCAGGTGTTCGCCCGTATGGGATTGGTTTCGCAGGTATTTGACGAGGAATCCCTTTCAAATCTCACCGGGCATATCGCTATCGGACATAACCGCTATTCCACGACAGGATCGTCGCGGATTTGCAATGCTCAGCCACTAGTGGTTGGCAACGACGAAAACACCATTGCCATAGCCCACAACGGCAATATCACAAACACTCAACCGCTCATGAAAGAATTGTGCGACAATGGCTACACATTCAATACCACCACTGACGCTGAGGTCATCACCAATCTCATTCTGTCGTCTACAGAAAAGGATTGGGGTTCCCGTATCCGCCAAAGCATGCGTCGCTTGCAGGGAGCCTATTCTTTGACGCTGATGACCACTGACACCCTTTTCGGAGTGCGCGACCCGCTGGGCGTACGTCCATTGTGCCTCGGCAAAATGGGGGATGACAGTTGGGTTCTGTCGTCTGAAAGCTGCGCGCTGGACCACATTGGCGCTTGTTTCGTACGCGAAATCGAACCCGGTGAAATCGTAGTGATTGACGCCGACGGGCATAGGAGTTACAAAGAGGAGTCCCCCAAGCATGCTTTGTGCATTTTTGAGTATATCTATTTCGCCCGTCCTGACAGCATAATAAATAATAGGCTGATATATGAAACGCGTAGCGCCATGGGAGCAGGACTGGCAGAAGAATACCCTGTAGATGCCGACCTCGTGGTCGGTGTGCCGGATTCTGCCACCCCAGCCGCCGTCGGATACGCCACCCGCTCCGGCATTCCGCTGGGTATGGGACTCGTAAAAAACCATTACACTGGTCGCACTTTTATCGCACCGGATCAGCGCCTTCGCGACCTTGGAGTAAAGCTAAAATTCAATCCTATGCGTCAGTTGCTGGAAGGCAAGCGTATCGTACTGGTAGACGATAGCATTGTGCGCGGCACTACAACGCCGCAAGTCATACGCCTGCTGCGCAAAAGTGGCGCCAAGGAAGTGCATATGCGCGTTTGCTCTCCGCCACTCTGCTTCCCATGTTTTATGGGAGTTGATATGGCCACCAAACGGGAATTGATTGCAACACATAAGAACATTGCGGAAATCCGCGATTACATCGGCGCCGACTCGTTGGGTTATCTCAGCTTGGATGGGTTGGTCAAGGCCACAGGGTTACCAAACAATTGTTTCTGTCTGGCCTGTTTTACCGGCGATTACCCAATGCCTGTTCAGCTGGAGATGGACAAGTTGCAGCATGAAAATGGCTGATAGACTTAGACGTTCTCCTGCACCTAAGTTACTGAAAATCACACCTGGCAAAATTTTCAGTTTCTGGCACGTTGGCTTTGTCAATACTGCCTGTTATAATGAACTATTTCTTTCAAAATTTGGTTGATTTAAGAGGACTGTTATGAACGACAAATATGCCGAGGCTGGCGTTAGTATTGATGTTGCAGACTCTATCAAAGATGAGGTCAAACAGCTGGCGCCTGCCAGCTTCACCAGTGGTGTACTGGCAGGCCCAGGTTTATTTGGCGGGTTATTTGAGTTAAAAGGCTACGAGAACCCTGTACTGGTTTCCAGCGTGGACGGAGTGGGAACGAAGCTTAAACTCGCAGTCACTATGGACAGTTATGACAGCGTTGGCATAGACATTGTCAACCACTCTGTCAATGATATTCTTACGTGTGGTGCCACACCCCTTTTCTTCTTGGACTACATCGCCATGGGGCAATTGTTACCGGAAAAGGTACGGGGTATTGTCAAAGGTTTGTCCAGCGCATGTCAAGAGGTAGGTTGTGCCCTCATCGGCGGAGAAACTGCTGAAATGCCTGGGTTGTATGCCGTGGCTGATTTTGACCTTGTAGGCACTATCGTCGGCGTTGTAGAAAAGAATCGCATTATCAATGGGCGTGAAATAACCTCCGGCGATATCATTCTGGGATTGCCGTCCAGCGGATTGCATACCAATGGATACTCACTGGCACGGCATGTGCTCGGCGATGACCTCCAATCATTGAGCCAGTTCTACCCCGAGCTTGGACAAACCCTTGGGCAAGCCCTCCTTGTGCCACACAAATGCTACTTCAAGGAATTAAAGCCCCTGATGTCTTTGATAAAAGGTCTAGCGCATATCACCGGCGGCGGCTTTTCAGGCAATGTTCCGCGCATTATGCCAGAAAATTTCACGGCACATTTTGACACGTCCGCATGGGATGTGCCGCCTATTTTTAAATTAATTCAGGAACGTGGACAAATTACAAAAGACGAGATGTATCGCGTTTTCAACATGGGTATCGGTATGGTTATTATCGCCTCACCGGAAACCACAGATGAACTGCGCCGATGCTTACCGGACGTTGTACAAATCGGGCGCATAACACCGCTGCAATGCAAGCAGAGGGTTATTCTCGACTAAAAGAATTAACAAGGAGAACAGCATGAGAGCCATTATCAGTGTTTCGGATAAAAGCAACGTCACGAATTTCGCCAAGGGACTGGAAGAGCTTGGGTTTGAGTTATTCAGCACCGGCGGCACAAAGAAATCTCTGGTTGAGGCGGGCGTGCTTATTCACGGAATATCCGACGTCACCAATTTCCCAGAGATACTTGATGGACGCGTCAAAACACTGCATCCGGCGGTGCACGGCGGGCTGTTGGCACGGCGTGACCTGCCGGCACATATGGCCGAACTGTCCAAAAATAATATCTCTCCTATTGATTTGGTGGCAGTTAATCTCTATCCATTTGTCCAGACTGTGTCCATGGATGGGGTTTCCCTGCAGGAAGCCTTGGAAAATATTGATATAGGCGGTCCCACGATGATACGGGCATCAGCCAAAAACTTCCCCAGCGTCATTGTGATAGTGGACCCGTCAGATTATGAGCCGGTATTGTCCATGCTGAAGAACGGTGGTGTAGACTTAACAGAGCGCAAGCGTCTAGCACAGAAGGCATTCCAGCATGTGGCAGCCTATGACACCGCCATATCCCAGTATTTACACCAAGACATGACAGGTTTTCCGGACGTCTTAACCATCTCACTCAAAAAACGCTACGACCTGCGCTATGGGGAGAACCCGCACCAAAAAGCTGCCTTTTATGCCGAGCAGAACGTAGCAAAATGCGACAGCGGAATCACGTGGGCTAAACAGCTTTGGGGCAAAGAACTTTCTTACAACAATATTCTGGACGCCGAAGCTGCCTGGACCGCAGCATCGGATTTTGCGGACCCCACTGTTGCCATCATCAAACATACAAATCCATGCGGGTTGGCCAGCCATTGTGACATTGATGAAGCCTACCGCAGGGCTTTCAGCGGCGATACCGTTTCGGCATATGGCGGTATCGTAGCATGCAACAGCACTATTAATCTCAAGATGGCCAAGGAAATGGAGCCCACGTTCTACGAAATCGTCATCGCCCCAGGCTTTGACGACGACGCTCTGGCTGAACTGCAGAAGAAAAAGAACTTGCGCATCATGCAGGTAACTCCAGACAACGCCGGCTCAAAAGACTACCTCAGTTACCGCCGTGTGCGTGGCGGAATGCTGGTACAGCAAGCAGACACACTGAGCGAAGATAACCTTGAGTTAAAAACTGTCACCAAACGCGCTCCAAGCGCTACCGAGATTGAAGACCTGCGATTTGCATGGCGTGCCGCCAAGCATATCAAAAGCAATGCCATCGTGCTGGTAAAAGATAGAACCCTTTTGGGCATGGGATGCGGGCAACCCAACCGTGCCGTGAGCGTATTCCTGTCCAAAATTAAAGCCGGCGAAAAGTCCAAAGGTGCCGTACTGGCATCCGACGCTTTCTTCCCATTTGCTGACGGCATAGTACAGGCAGCTGATGGCGGCATTAGCGCAATCATCCAGCCAGGCGGCTCAATCCGCGACGAAGACTGCATTAAAGCGGCTGATGAGCATAATATAACCATGGTTTTCACAGGCATACGACACTTCCTGCACTAAACTTAAAAAGAGCTTTAATTCCGTGGCTGGGCAACCGCAAATTTGTTCTAAGTGGCTGTGCGGAAACTCTGATTATTTCGAATCACTAATTGCCAGAAGTATTTTCACAAAACGACCTTCTGGTCTTTTCGATGCAGTGCGCTATACCAGCTGAAATTCCAGGCGCAAGATGCGCCTTGTTTGCGATGTAACTTTGGCTCTCTCGTCCAGACGATATCCCACCAACCACACAATCCCAACAGGTGATACTACCAATGGGATTTTTTTGCGCCACAGCTTCGGGATACGGGCATCAATCATATACCTTCCCAACTTCTTTGTACTGCCTAATCCAAGCGGTTGAAAAATGTCGCCCTCCTGCCAACATCTAACCCACAGTTCCTCCCCTGTCGCATCCAAATCCATATACGCCACCATAGGATCGTCAACCATATCCATAGTCTGGACAATAGTCGCCTCCGCCAGCCAACCAGAGAATGAACCCTCTCCGGGTATAACCAACCTGTATTTGTTCTCCAGCGGCGGAAATGGGCATGATAAAACCTCCTCTTTGCCCAACCGGAAGTTATCATATCCCGTCAGGAAAAGTAATCCGTGTGGTAAACTCATCTGCCGTCCGGCAGGTTTCTGCATTAGCGAGAGCATGGCATCAATATGGATGAATTCTATGTCATGTAAATCGCCAAGAAGCCTCTCCAGACAACCACGCAAAAGATGTCCCAACGCCGCAGGACCGGCGTTGGCCAAAGCGAGCCTGTCGAAGATAATAACATTGTTTTGAATTGTCATGGCTCGCTGTGCAAGACGCGACGTCTGATTATCCAAATGAGCCAATTCACCTTTTGCAGCAGATGACAACCGCAAAATCTCCTTTGAAACATTACTGTCTTGCATCTCCAGTAAAGGCAATAGTTGCAAGCGCATTTTGTTGCGCATGGGCACCGGATCTAAGTTTGAACTGTCAAGCCTTGGCAACAGGTTATGGCGCTCACAATACTCCTGTGTTTCATTCTTTGTTATGTTAAGCAATGGGCGGATGATTTTTACATGACGTTTTCCAATAGTTCGGGAGACTATCGGCTGCAACCCGACAAGCCCACTTACTCCACAACCACGAATGATATGCAGAAGTATGGTTTCAATCTGGTCATTTTGAGTGTGCCCTGTAACAATCAGGTCCGTACCATATTTATCCGCCGTCTGCGCCAGAAAAGCATACCTTGCTTCCCGTGCAGCTTCCTCCAAAGTCATCTTATGCCTGCGGCGCAATGACTGGACATCGGCACGTCCGATGTCTATGGATAATCCCATCTTAGATGTCAAAGCCTCAACATATTCGGCATCGGCTTGCGATTCTTCCCCACGCAACATATGGTCAAGATGGGCTACGTACAACCTCAACCTCAGTTCGTTCTTTAAAGTAGCCAATGCGTGCAACAGGCACACCGAGTCCGCCCCACCGGAAACAGCCACTATCAAACGGCTGTCCAACAGGTTATTACCTCGAAAGAACGCCTCAATCCTTTGACACACATCGCCAGACATAACAACTCTATTATAGCAGGATGTTAAAGGGGCGCAGGGCGAAATTTTAGCTATGCATTACATCAAAAACAGATACAGGACGCATTGCCAATGGCGGTAGGAGGAAAAGCGCTTTGCCTTAGGTCTACAAAAAAAGGCGAGTGCGTTGCATTGAAAGTGGTGCATCAAGTCCAAGAGCTCGCGCCACCTGCTCCGGTCGTCCGGCACCGCTGCTGTCACAGCGTAGTTTCATACCCAATGTCGCCACACCCTCTTTAAAAGCGAACAAGTGCAATTCATCAACTAATGGGCGTAAGTCATACGTCTTTACGCAATCATCACGCCGATGCTCCCAAGGCAAACTATCACTGGCAAGCAAATTGTCAATGCCTTGTTGTACAACAGACACATCCGCTGCTGCCACCTGCACTTCATATTCAGCAAACCTTATCTGTGATTGCAATGTGGGCGATTCCGGCGGAACAGAAACCACTTGCTCAATTTCAAGTCCGGCTGGCAACTGAGGCGCCAGCATGCAGGCTAAAGCATGTCCGGATATAGGCTGGACGGTATAGGCATCCATCAACTCACCTAATCCGGTAACACCCAACGCAAGCGGGGCAGCCAGCGACATGCGCGGATGAGGATTGAAGCCTTCGCTATAAGCCAAATCAACTCCGGCACGCCAGAAAGCACGATGCCACACACGGATTAGATCCAAGTGGGAAATGTACTTAATCTCTTCTCCGCGCTTAAAGCGTATTCTTAGACGATTCATCCTTCGGTGCCTTGTCCCGTGTAATTAACACTTCTTCGATTTTGAGACCTTTCATCTTGGTAACCACAATCTTTAAGTCATTGTACCTAATCTGTTGTCCGCGCTTGGGAATACGCCCTATAAGATGCAGGATAAATCCGGCTACCGTTTCATAATCGCCCTCCGGCAGACCAAGAGCGATTTCGTCATTTGCCTCGTCGATACGCATGCCGCCGTCCACCTGAAATGTATTCTCATTGATGGATTCAAACTCTTTTTTCGGCTGCCGATAAATCATCCCCGACAGGACCGAATATTTCCTCCATCAGCCGGCTCAGGCTGACAATACCAGCCGTGCCGCCATAATAATACTCATATGGGAGTTCTTGTCACGCATCTCTTGGAATAAGTCGCCAATACGTTTGCTTTCAGGAGCAAAGTAGGCAGGACGCACCAAGTCATCAACAACGCTGTCCATGGAAATACTGTCGCGGGCCATAGACATGATGACATCCTTAATTGACAGTATACCTATGACATTGTCCATACTATCCTCATAAACCGGATAACGCGACCTAAGCGATGTGGAATATACAGCTAGAAATTCAGATAAAAGAGTCCCTTTTTCTACCGCCACCACCTCGGGACGCGGCACTATTACTTCGCGTACGGGACGATCTCCAAAGTCAAAAACATTATGCAACATCTCGGCTTCATTTTTTTCGACCGTACCTTCATTATGTCCTACTGTTATCATGCTCTCTATATCTTCCGGCTCCACCATAGTTTTCATTGGTCTGCCGCCCATCAGGCGCGTAAACGCCACGGCTATCCAACTCAGCACAACAGCAAATGGTGTAAGAAGCCATAATATGACCTCTACCAGACGTGCAAAGACAAGCGTAATTTTCTCGCGATAGCTACCGCCAAACGTCTTCGGACCCACGTCGCCGAAAACAAGCAACACCGCTGTTACAATAATTGTTGCTATGGCTACGCTTGCGCTGTCACCACGTATGGAAAGAGCCAAAGTAGTAGCTAATGCTGCCGCTGCGGTATTAACAAGATTACTGCCAAGCAATATAGTGGACAAAAAGCGCTCAGGTTTTTGCATTATACGAGCGACACGGGAAGCACCGCGCATATTCGCTTCCAGCATGCGTTGCAAGCGGAACTTTTCCAACGACATAAAAGCAGTTTCCGTTGCAGAAAAAAATGCCGCTAAAATGACACATGTGAAGAGCAAAATGCCATAAATAACGTATGTACCGTTCATAGTTGATACCCTCGACAGGAAAGTCTGCACGACTTGTGCCCCATGATAACATCGGCTTTGGGAGGTGTCAAAACACGACTGCGCCCAAGCGCAAGCGTAATGACTATGTGGAACTCCCAAGACGGACAATCCTCTCTCTCTCTCTCTTGACATTATGTCAACGGCGCATTCTATTGCTGATAGTGCGGTAAATCAAAAACGCCACCAGCAGCACGAACAGGGAAATTATGGCAATGACCCACCATGCATTTGATGCGTCCTCCCACCCGATTACGTCGCCGATACGCTGCAGCATCAGCACAATCCCCAACCCAGCAAAAAGCAGAGCTATTAAAACAGCAATTATTCTGCGTCCGACTGACATGTTTATCCTTTGTCCAATATGTGCACATGCTATCATTGCAAACTTACAACGTCAAATAATACCAAAACTTTATACGTAAATCTTGTGTTATAATTCAGCCATGAAAATACTTGGCATAGAGAGCTCTTGCGACGAAACTGCCGCCGCCGTTGTTGAAGACGGCGTACGCATGTTATCAAATGAAATTTCATCACAGGTGGATATCCATGCGCGCTACGGCGGCGTGGTACCTGAGGTCGCCTCACGGCAGCATCTTTTGGCAATTATTCCTGTCATTGAACAAGCTATGGACAAAGCCTTGACAGATTGGCATGAACTCGATGCTATCGCTGTTACCCACGGTCCTGGATTGGCCGGCTCACTACTGGTCGGTGTAAGCGTAGCTAAATCTATTGCATATGCCAGAGGTATTCGACTCATAGGGATAAACCATTTAGAAGGACATATGTATGCCAACTGGCTGGCTGAAACATCCCCAAAGTTCCCTTTGTTATGTCTAATAGTTTCCGGTGGGCATACTGATCTTATTCATATGCGCCAACACGGAGACTATACCATGATGGGGCATACTCTTGACGATGCCGCCGGCGAAGCCTTTGACAAAGCAGCACGTATACTGGGTCTTGGGTACCCCGGGGGACCAGCCATTGACAACGCATCACAAAAAGGAAAACCGTGCCTAGCACTGCCATACTCATGGATGAGTGGTGCTCACAATTTTAGCTTCAGCGGCATCAAAAGTGCCCTTTACCGCATGGTTGAAGAAAACAAGATTGACAATATCAATGACGCCGCAGCCAGTTTCCAGCAGGCTGTTGTGTCCATACTTGTAAGCAAGACCATTGCCGCCGCAACGGAATGCGGCGCCCGTCAAATATTGCTTTCCGGCGGCGTTGCATCCAATCGTCTGCTACGCAAGTGCTTATGCCAAGATTCACCAATGCCGGTACTAATACCTCCGCCGGTGCTATGTACTGACAATGCCGCGATGATAGCTGCATGCGGCTATTTCCGCCTGCATGCAGGAGTAACAAGCGGTATAGACATAGACGTAATTCCAGGGCTTCAACTAGCAAAATAGGCTCTCAGATAGATTAATGGAGAATTTATGCTGTTTTTGGTCCATAATTTTCCGTAAATTCCCTTATTCCCCCTCCCGTCCGTCTAATATAAGTTGCCGCTATAAACAATCTCGGCTATTATTCTTTTAGCAGTCTCGCCTCGAGATTGCTAAAATATTTTTAGGATCATTCTAACAAAAAGTCGAAAGAAAATAGGAGGACTAAGCATGGCACCTAAAATCCATCCACTTGGTGAGCGAATCCTGGTCAAACCTACGGCCAGAGAAGAAGTCTCCCGCGGCGGTATTGTGCTGCCTGACACTATCAAGGAAAAACCCCAAGAGGGCGAGGTTATCGCAGTAGGTGAAGGAAAACGCAACGACAAAGGCGAGCGCATCCCCATGGATGTCAAGGTAGGAGATATCGTTATCTATGCCAAATACGGCGGCACCGATATTAAACTCGAAGATGACGATTACATTTTCCTGCGCGAAAGCGACATCTTGGCCAAGAAAGATTAATTAAGGAGATAAAGTATGGCAAAACAAATTATATTCGGTGAAGACGCAAGGCGTTCTCTCAAAAAAGGTGTGGATGTCTTGGCAGCAGCCGTCCGTGTTACCCTCGGCCCCAAGGGACACCCTGTAGCTCTAGACAAAAAGTGGGGGGCTCCTTCCATCGTAGATGATGGAGTGACTATCGCCAAGGAAATAGAACTCCCTGAACCATTTGAGAACATGGGCGTACAGTTGGTCAAGGAAGCTTCTTCAAAAACCAATGATGCCGCAGGCGACGGTACCACCACATCCACCATTTTAGCCTGGGCGATTATCAGCGAAGGATTCAAAAACATCGCAGCCGGAGCTGAACCCATATCCCTCAAGCATGGCATTGAAAAAGCTACAGACGCAGTTGTGGAAGAACTGAAAAACGCATCCACGCCTGTCAATGGTAAAGAGCAAATCGTGCAGGTTGCCACCATCACTGCCAAAGACCCAGAAATAGGTAATATGATTGCCTCTGTTATGGAGAAAATAGGCAAAGATGGTGTTATCACCATAGAGGAATCCAAAGGCACCAAATTTGAAACCGAATACGTTGAAGGTATGCAATTTGACCGCGGTTATGTGTCGGCTTATTTTGTTACCGACACCGCCCGCATGGAAGCCAACATTGACGATCCTTTCATCATGATTACCGACAAGAAGATTTCCTCCATTCAAGAGATACTGCCCTCACTGGAGCGAATACTGCAGGCAACCAAGAACCTGCTCATCATAGCCGATGACGTAGACGGCGAAGCCTTGGCCACGCTGGTGGTTAACAAACTGAAAGGTACACTCAATGTCATAGCTGTCAAGGCTCCAGGCTTCGGCGATCGCCGCAAGGCTATGCTGGAGGATATTGCCATCCTTACCGGTGGTAAAGTCATTTCAGAAGATGTTGGTCGCAAGCTGGATTCCATCACCGTAGAGGATCTTGGTCGCGCGCGCCGCGTTGAGGTCAACAAAGACAAGACCACTGTCATAGAAGGTAAAGGTTCTTCAGGAGAGATTAAGGATCGCATCAAGCAACTCAAAACTCAGATTGATGATACCGATTCCGACTTTGACCGCGAAAAACTTCAGGAGCGTATGGCACGTTTAGCCGGCGGTGTGGCCGTCCTCAAAGTCGGTGCCGCCACAGAAACTGAAATGAAAGAAAAGAAACACCGCGTAGAGGATGCCTTAGCCGCTACCCGCGCTGCGGTGGAAGAGGGAATCCTGCCAGGCGGAGGCATCGGTCTTTTGAATTCACTGCCAGCCCTAGACAAACTTGAAGTTACTGGCGACGAAGCAACAGGTGTCAACATTGTTCGCAAAGCAGTGGAAGAACCTATCCGCTGGATTGCGATTAACGCAGGTCAGGATGGTGCCGTCATCGTGGACACCGTCAAGAAAGGTGTTAAGGGCTCCGGTTATAATGCCGAAAGCAACACCTTTGGCAATATGGTGGAGATGGGTATTATTGACCCCACCAAAGTAGTACGTAGCGCACTTGTTAACGCTTCCAGTATAGCCAGTATGGTACTGGTTACGGAATCACTGGTCGCTGATATCCCGGAGAAAGAGAAAGCCCCTCCAGCCGCCGGTATGGGAGGTATGGGTATGGGGGATATGTACTAAAGACCTAGATGTCTTATCCGTGATAAAAGGGACCCGCGAAGATCTTCGCGGGTCCCTTTTATCCGAGTGTGAGTTTCCAGTATTTGCTTGACATAACCTGCCGGGATTATCCGGCGACTAATTCGCGCAATACGGATGATTTTCTGTGTGGACCTACCACTGCCAACCGCATAGAAGAGGGCTTAATTAAATGGTTGGCCAGCTGTTGTATATCGACTGGTGTTACAGCATCTACCATAGCGGATACTTCATCAATGGTCAAAACGCGCCCTGCGCGGATTTCTTGCCCTCCAAGCCACCCTGCCATGTAGCGACTGTCCTCCAAGCGCAATACCAGATGTCCCTTGGACATTTCTTTTGCTTTGGTTAGTTCATTTGCTGAAATTGTCTCGTCACGAAAGCGCAGTAATTCCCTGATTATAGCCTCCAGTGCCTGTTCCGCCTTGGCACTGTCTACACCCGCATATACCACCAACGATCCTGTATCCTTCATATGATCCACATAGCTTTGCACGCTATATGCCAAACCAAGTTTATCGCGCACTTCACTGAACAAACGGCTACTCATGCCGCTGCCCAACACAACGTTCAGCATGTCAAGGGTGAAGCGTTTAGGATCGAAAAGCGAAAGCCCCAGTATAAGACACATATGCGTCTGCTCAATGTCACGCGTTTCAATTTTCACCCGTCTAGCGGGGCTCTCTTCAAAAGGCTTGTGTGTTTGGGTTCCTCCACCGGTCTTCCACCCTCCAAAACAGCGTTTAACGACTTTTACGGCTTCGGCGTGTTCTACGCCACCAGCAATGGAAATAACCGCTGCAGATGAAATGTACTGCCTATGGATATACCCTGCCAAATTATCGCGGCTGATAGCACTAACCGTTTTTTTGGTTCCGGTGTGCTGCCCCCAAACTTTGGTCCAATTTCAAAGTTAGTCCGTACCATGATTAAGCAACCACTCCAGCCAACTTCTTCTTCTCATCTGACACCAGTATAACATTCCAAACAGCCTGGCGCATAGTTTCAGTCATTTCCATATCGTCAAACGTATAACTCTGTGGCGCAGGCGTCTTTCCCCCAAGCGATGAATGCGG
>WQXK01000003.1 GCA_009784845.1 Dehalococcoidia bacterium
AAAGACGGGGAACACTGCGTTACCTTTGACGAGGTAAATGATACTCTCAAAGACAGAGAGAACCCTGAAATTGAGATTGAAAATCATGGTTCGTCTTTGAAAAGCCTTGGTGGAGCTGAGGGGATTCGAACCCCTGACCCTCTGAATGCAAATCAGATGCTCTCCCGCTAAGCTACAGCCCCATGCGCCCACATTATAGCAGGCTGGCGCAAAAAGCAGAAATCCGCGGATGTCTCATGCGCCGCCATGAGCATGCCGAAAACGCAGCATGCTCACATATGACAGCCGCGCCTAAGCCGATAGTTTCACGGCTTACCGATGGCTTGCCCTAAAATTTCCGCACTTCACTCCCGCGCTATCGCCACAAATTATTAATATCCTCTTCTATTTCCTTTGGATTGGGCTGCTCGGTTGAGATTTCTTTATAGAAACCCTCCGTGCCGTATTCGCGCGGGCAGAAGGCAACCGGCATGGGCACGGCATGCCCGAAAATTAGCGCCTGTTGCTTGGCAGCCAGTCTGGCAAGCACGCCTCTAAGTCCGCTTTTACCGGACGTGCCGGCAAGCACGCTGTCAATGTCGCGTTCGTTATCCAGCAGGCAGGTGATTTTGGTGCCTAGCTGGCTCATGACCTCGGTATCAATTCCTGATGGTCTTTGGTCTATGACCAGCAACGTGCAGTTATACTTGCGCATTTCGCGGGCGATGGTGCCGAAGATGGTTTGGGATGCCACCTCAGCGTTGAGGAACTTGTGCGCCTCCTCAATGGTGATGACCAGCGGTTTGGGTGCGGCGCTACCGTCGGCAATGGACCTTTCTGTGCGCTCGCGGTACTTGTCATATATGCGCCGCGTCAGCAAATTGGCAACCAGTATATATGCCGCAATATCGGTAAATCGTCCGAATTCCAGCACCACATGGGTTCCGTTTTCCAGCCGGGTCAGTATTTGGGATACGGCTTGCTGCTCCACGTGCGGCTGTGTGAATGTCAGCCTCGTCAGGGATGTAATCCCGCGCTTAAGTGACTGGAAACTTCCTTCGTGGATATTCAGCGCATTCAGTACTTTGGCGCTGTCCTCGCCGTCCAGATTCAGGGTTTTATTTATCCAGTCCTTGCCGAAATGCTTGCGCAGTGAATAAGACGCATCAACCGCAAGGTCTGTAAGATTGAGCGTCTGGCGCAGCAGTGAAATATCCTCGGGTTCAATCTCGTCGTATCCAATTTTAGCCACGAAATCGGGCGTTACCATGCGCTGCCTGGCGTTTTCCTCATCCAGTGTGAAAATAGCCACCTTTGAGCCGAAAAGCTGTTTGAGAGCTTTTACGTCGCGCCCTTTTTCGTTGCGGTGTTTCCATCCGTACTCTGAGTGCATATCGAAGACAAGATTTACGGCGGCGCTTTTTTGCAAAATACCGATCAGCAGCATGCGCGTGAGGAATGTTTTACCCGTGCCGCTCTTGCCGAAAATACCGTTGGAACGCTTTACCATCTCCGGCAAATTAAGGCATAGCTTGGTTTCCATATCCAGCGGGTTGCCGATCCAGAACTTTTTGTCATCTTCCTTGCCGAAAACAAGTTCAATATCCGCATCAGAGGAAAGCCCCACCGGAGAAAAGTGGCTTGGGATGGTCTTGACTGGCTGCGGTTCATTTACATCCGGCTGTGCGGCATCTCCTATAAGCAGATACGGTGTTACAGTCAGCATGCCGTAGGCTGAGGTGCCCGAAAGTACCTCGGCGCTGAAGTCGTCATCGGCTGACGGCGGGAAAAAGGTCATATGCTGGTCGCTGGCATCCAGCTTTACATCTGTAATCATACCCAGAAAGCGGTGCTTCTGCCCCTCAATAGTAACGTAGTGCCCAACAACCACATCTTCAACTGACGTATGCACGTCCATGCGTACGGCGACGCCGTCGCTCAGTGAGCCGGAAACCACAATGCCCAGTCTGCTCTCTCTATTCATGGTCTTATCCTTTCCAGTATGGCCTTTAATCTGGCATAGTCCTGCCCAAGCAGTGCCGCCAGTTCCTTGCCCGCATTTACCAAAAACGTGCGCGGGTCCTCCTGTGAGGCGCTCATCAGGCGCAGCACGGCGGCAATCAACTCATCCGACGGCGTTTCCGCCTTGGCGTTGACCAGCAGCGTCAAAAATGTGTAAGAGCGGCTGAAGCCGGCAATTTCCTCGCTGCTGCATTCGTAAACAAAGCCGTGCAAACGCGCCGGACGCGGCGGCAGGTATTGATTCACTCGCCCGTCTCTCTTATGCCCTACCACCAGCGCGGCGAACTCGCTGCGCAGCAGCTTGGCAAGCTGCGGATTTGCCTTGAAAACGGCCTCCTCTGACGGCTCATCCTTGCCGCGCGCTATGGGCTTGCGCCCGGGTTCTATTCCCTCGGTGAATGCCTGATATACCACGGCATAAAGTTCGTTGTCGCCCTCGTTTGTTTTAACCAGTGTCCCAAGAGGCGGCAGGGAGTACAACTCATAACACTGGGCACAAAATGTTGTGCTGGATGCCTGAATAACCTCTCCTAAACGCGTCTGTGATAATTCTTGCATGTCTTGCCTCCATTCTGCTTTGCAGGTGAGATCAAAGCCACTTTGTTTTTTTACGGCTGCTTTTTGCCGATGATGCGGAACTAATATGCTCATCGGCCAGCCACGTTGCCAGCAGTTGCTGGAAATTCTCCCTGTCGGAGGCGCTCACCACGGCCTGCTCGTGCGCCTCAGACAGTGCCACGGGATAACCGTTGCCGCGTTGGCATTGGTCGAAAATCAAAGCGTGAGTCAGATCAAGTTTATGTTTGTCACGTGCAATCCACTGCGGGATTTCCACGCGTGCGATTTCATCCTCAAGTTTGAGATAAAAGAAATGCACGGCGTGTCCGGCGTATTTTTCCCTGACGATTTTAGCCTGACTGATAAAAAGGGCCGAACGCTCTCCCGTGCCAAGCAACTCAAAGAATAATTCCTGATCCTGCACGCCGGAAAGAACGTCACAGGGGCGCTGCCCGACGGGTTTGTATCCGCAGTGTCTGGAGCAGTCAGCCGTATCGTTCGGGCATATGAGCAGTCGCAGCGTATTGGCCACATTTACCGAGCGCGGAAAGCTGATATAGCTTGCAAGCGACAGTGGTTGTTTTTGTGCCAGTGCCTGCATTTCATCGAGATATTTCATAAAGCCGTTGTCCAGCAGTTCGGTTACCACGAAATCGGGGAATTCTTTGCTGGATAGCTGCCACATAATCAGAGAGCCGTCGATGACCGCCAGCGCCGGCTGCCCCGGCGGCAGTTCGGTTGCCATTTCCTTTAAGTGGCGGCATTCATCCACCGAACGCTTGAGATTTAGCAGGGGTCCTTCAACCATCTGCACCTGATGACCGGATGAAATAACCGTATCGTTGTCGCCTGCATACAACAGTGGCAAACTCTCCAGCTGGGCTTCGGTCTTTTGTCCGTAATCTAGCCTCACCTGCCCTATATTAATCAGGTAACAGCGCGTTGACTGGTGCCGGTCGACGTCAATCTGTGAGCCGTCCGTTGCAATGATGCTGAAATCCTCCGGAATGGCAATTGGCGGCACATGTGTGTAAAGAGGCTCTACCGGTCCCGTCAAAAGAAATGGGGAGGTATTCAGGCTTTGGGCGACCTTATCCTTTAGATTGGTAAATTCTGGCTCATTGAGCGCAAGCAGGCTACGGGCTTTTTCCAGTCGGGCGCCTTTGTCGTGACCGCCGACTTTAAGCCGCTCCACTATGTTTTGCATTTGTGCGGCAACATAATTTAGGTTCAGCATGTTTTGTCTCTTTGGCTTGCCTTAGTATAGTCGAAAAACCGCTGCAGGTCTAAAATGGGTATTTTACTCATGACTCTGCTCTAAAACGGAAAAGGGCGACTTGCGCCGCCCTTTTCAAAAACTAAAACTCGCACTTAACGGTAGCGAAACACCTTTATACTATTATACCCCTATAACGCACCATATCAACTATTTTTCATCCTTTGTTTTATGCCTAATTCTCCTACAATCACTTTACGCCAAGCCAAAAAAGATACTTGTCAAAATTGAACTGACCGTTGTTATCAAGAGGCACCTGCTTCGGAAGAAAGAGTACTTTCTTCCAGCAGTTTTTTTATGTAGTCCAGCCCCTGCTGGCGCGTGCTAATCTCACCGGCTGCCTGTGCCTCACGCAATTCTTCCAAAAGTTGCCCAAGCTGCTTTCCCGGCTTTAGCCCGAACTCACTTTGAAGTTCGTTTCCGTCCAGCAACAGCGGCATTTTATCCGGCGGCGTGCCTTTTTCGTACTCATCAATTATCTGGCGAACTATGCCCGCATGCCAGCCCCAGTCAGCACTCTCGAGGTTTGGTCCGCGGGTTGCCAGATGGTCGGCTAGGCTGAAGTAAAGTGTGGCTATTCCGGCATCTTCCAGATCGCGACAGAATCGGTAAACGGCGCGTTTGGAAGGAGTCCCCCCTGGCTCTGCTAGCTGCACAGGGTGCAGGTGGTGGCGCACGATGGTTTCAATGAATTTAATTTCGCTGTGGCTAAATCGCAGTCTCTCCAGTATGGCGGCGGCGATGGGTGCGCCCTGTTGTGCGTGTCTGTAAAAACGTATCCTGCCGGCATCATTGATTATCTTGGTTGTCGGCTTGGCGATATCGTGCAGCAATGCAGCCAGCTTGGTCAGCACGAGGCGTGTTGCCGGCGGGCTCACAATTGTATCAAAGTAGGATTTGACGCTGTCTTCCCAAGGGACGTCTGCCAGCACGTCTGCGCTGTAAAACTCCCAGCCAGCGCGGCGGCACAGGAAATCAAATGCGTCAATGGAGCGCGCGGAGTGGTGGAACACGTCCCATGTATGCTCCGTTGATTGCTCCATATGGAGTGTTGGGGCAAGTCTGGGTATTATGGCGGCGAGTATGCCTAAATGGTGCATTAAAACCACGGAATTGTAGGTGTCGGTCAGTGCAAATAGCCGCAGCAATTCCTCACGTACCCGCTCGGGTGAGGCAGTGCTTATTAGGGCATGCTCGCGCTGCATCAGGGCGCTTGTCTGCTCGTCTATGGTGAAATTAAGTTCGCTGCTTAGGCGCACGCCGCGCAGCAGGCGTATGGGGTCGTCGCGGAAAGCTTGTTCTGATGCGGCGCGTATGGTTTTATTTTGCAGGTCTTGCATCCCGTTGCATACGTCCAGTATGGTGGCATTTATTGAGCTTTCCTGCAGCTGCATCTGCGCCATATTTATAGCCAGCGCATTTATGCTGAAATCCCGCCGCAGTAGGTCTTGCTCAAGCGTTCCCTGCAGCGTGACAATATCTATTTGCCATGTGTCATCATCGCGCGGCAGCAGCCGTGCAACGCCGAACGTATCGTCCAAGACGACATAATGCGCATTGAATTTGTCTGCCAGTCGCTTCCCTATGACCAGCGCATTGCCGTCAACTGCAATATCTATGTCTGCCCTGTCATGCCCTGCAACCAGATTTCGTACGATACTTCCCACGATGTACGCCTCAGAAGACTCCTCCCGCAGCAATGCTTGCAGGCGAGCCAGTATGACGGCGGTATCGCGCTTTAAGGCGGTGTTAATCGGATAGATTTTCACGTTTTCAGAATAGACGAAACAGAAAGGCTTGGCAAGGGAGAAGGGTTTTTGACAAGAATATCGCGATATGTTACGATATATCGTAATAAATAAAAGGAGGAAGAAAAATATGTTTGGTACACGTTTGTATCACCCGCGACACGGGCGCTCAGTGGAGAAAGGGGCGCTAAAATACATCATTTTGGACTTGCTGAATGAAAAGCCAAGCCATGGCTATGAAATCATGCGTGCAATGGAGACAAGGTTTCATGGGCTGTATTCCCCCAGTGCCGGCAGCGTATATCCTACGCTTAACCTGTTGGAGGAAATGGGTTATGTGACGGCAAGTGAGCGTGATGGCAAAAAGGTTTATACCCTGACGGACGATGGGCGTAAATACCTAAGTGAGGAAAGTTCGCATATTGACGGCATAAAAGGGCGCATGTTCGGCTCCTGCGGTGCGCATTGCGGCGAGGATTTCCGCGCTACTATGCGCGAGATGCGCGAAGCGGGCATACTTCTTCGCAAGAATGCCCGGGAGATTACCCCTGAGCAGTGGCAGCGCATACGTGAAAGTATGAATCGTACGTACCGCGAGGTCGTCGAAATTGTCGGAAGCGAGTAGGAGGGTTCGTCTTGTCAAACAAGCCGGCACAACCATAGTCATGCCGGCTTGTTTGCATAATCATCAGTTCAGACCCAGCGGGTCAACGTCTACGGACCAGCCTGCCGGCAGTTCGCCTTTTTCCAGCAATCTGGCGGGCTGGTTTCCGCGCAGTGTCATCTGATAGCGGTAGCGCCCGCGCAGTCGCGCTATAAATGCCGGTGCCGGACCGCTTATTTGCACGTCTACAATTCCGGCGTAAGACATCAGTGCCGTCAGTTGCCGTTTGAGTCGTTCCGCCTCGTTCTGTGCCGCTTTTTCATTTGTGTGCACATAAGTTAAGCGCACCATCTTTGAAAAAGGCGGGGCGTTCAGGTTTTGGCGCTGCTTTATTTCCTGCTTGTAGAAAGAGGTGTAGCTTTGCTGCAGCACCGCCTGTACGGCGTAGTGTTCGGGTGAGTACGTTTGAATGATGACTTTTCCGGCTTTTTCACCGCGTCCGGCGCGACCTGCAACCTGTGTCAGCAGCTGAAACGCGCGTTCGCCGGCACGGAAGTCCGGCAGATTAATTGACGTATCGGCGCTGATTACGCCAACCAGTGTAACATGCGGCAGATCGAGCCCCTTGGCTACCATTTGCGTGCCGATCAGGATATCGACCTGTCGTGTTTTCATCTTGTGCATGAGCATCTCATGCGCATGGCGGCTGCGTGTAACGTCGCTGTCCCAGCGTAGCAATCGCGCCTGAGGAAATTCTCTGGATGTCTCCTCCTCCAGTTTTTGCGTGCCTATACCCACAAATTTTATGCGCCGGCTGTGGCAACGCGGGCAAATAGTCGGCACCGCCGTGTGATAATTGCAGTGATGACAGATCAAAGACTCCTCTGCCGAGTGATAACTCATGGGCACCTGACACCTGCGGCACTGCACTACAAAACTGCAGGTGTGGCATTGCACGAATGAGGCGCTGCCGCGGCGGTTGAAGAATAAGATTACCTGTTCCCGGCGCGCCAGTGCCTCTGTTATGCCTTCATGCAGACTGCGGCTGAAAATGCTGAGGTTGCCCCCTTTTAGTTCTTCGCGCAGATCCACCAGTTCGATGGATAGCGCAGTCGCGTCGCCTTTGAGTTTGATGCGCTGCGGTAACTTGAGCAGGGTATGGCTTCCGTTTTGGGTATTGTAGTAGGTTTCCACGTCGGGTGTGGCGCTGCCCAGCACCATGGTGGCACCTGTGAGTTCGGCAAGTTTTATGGCAACGTTGCGTGTATGATAGTAAGGTAGCTGCTCCTGCTGCTTATATGTCCACTCATGCTCTTCGTCAATGACGATTAGCCCCAGTTGCGGCTGCGGGGCGAATATGGCGCTTCTGGCACCGACGACGACGTCAAAATCGCCGCGACTGATGCTATGCCACTGGTCAAACTGCTCCCCCAGCGACAGATGGCTGTGCAGTACCGCAACATGATGCGGAAAACGTGCGGCGAAGCGCTCGATGGTTTGCGGAGTGAGGGCAATTTCCGGCACCAATACCAAGCCTTTCTTGCCCAGCTTGACTGCCTGAGCAAGTGCCTGCAGATAGACCTCGGTTTTGCCGCTGCCGGTCACTCCGTTCAGCACGAATACGCCTGCGCGTCCTGACTGCAGTCCTGCGCAAATGGCCGTCAGCGCTGCCTGCTGTGCTTCGTTAAGGGTTAACGCCTTATCGCATCGCACATGCGTATAGTCGATCGGCTCACGTTCAACGCTGATTTTTTCCGGGCTCGCCAGGTTCTGCATGGTCAACTGCTTTATTAAGGCGCGTGAAAAGCCTGCCTCCAAAACGTTCGACAGCGGCACCGCAGCGCTTTGCTGCTTTAGATAATTGATTAGTTCGGCTTGTTTTACAGCTCTGCGCTTTTGCAACTGCGCAATGACGATACCAATGTCAGCTTGCTCATTCAGCCTGAGATAATTTTCAAGCCGTGGTTTGATTTTCTCTTTTTGCATCCTGTAATACCGCTGTGCCAAGCCGCGCTCAACCAGCTGCCCGACAGCTTTCTGCGATGCTTTTTTGCCCAGGGTTTTTTCCAGTTGCTTGAGGCTTATTTCGGGGGTTTGCCGGAGTAGCTTTAGCGTTTGACGTGCTCTCTCGCTTAATGCGACGTCATCCGGCAAAACCTTGTCTGTGGCGCTGAGGAAAGTGAGCGGCTGGCGCTCAAATCCCGGCGGCAAAAAGCAGGACAGGGCGGAAAAAAGGGGGCAAAGATAATAGCTGCTGATCCACTGCGCCAGCTTTAGGCTGGCAGGGGGGATGACGGGTGTATTTTCAATAATGCCGTCAATGGGGCGCACCGCTTGCACTGCGGGGAACTGACTAATTGATACAACAATGCCCTGAAGCGTGTAGTTGCCGAAAGGAACCCAGACGGCTTGTCCGGGACAGATGTCCAGTTCGGGTGGAATTGAATAGCTGAATAACTGCCGCCTGCCAGCAGGAGAGTTAACACTGACCTCGGCGTATGACAAAGTTACTACTCCTCATACTCCAACAAGCGTTGAGCCAATAGCTTGCAGATTATTCTGCCGGTGTTTCCGCTGCTTCCTCTGTCTGATGGGCTTCGTCAACTGCGCCGCTGTTCTCGTCAGCAACGGCTGTCTCTTCCGCCTTGGGGGCTTCATCAACCGTGCTGTCAGCATCGTCAGATGCGCTGACTATATCCTCTGCCTGTGGGGTTTCAACCTCAGCAGATGTTTCCTCAACGGAGATTTCTTCAACGATGACTTCCTCAGCTGAGGCTTCCTCAACAACGGGAATGTCCGCAACTATCTCTTCTGCGACAATCTCCTCGGTGGCAACCTCACCAACGGCTGCGGCTCCGGCAGCTTCGAGCATAGCCAGCTTTTCCTTGCTCAGGCGCTTTTCCTTGATGCGGGCTGCCTTACCGGAAAGGTCGCGCAGGTAGAAGAGACGTGCGCGGCGTACCTTGCCGTGGCGTAACAGTTCTACGCGGGCTACGAACGGTGATGCATATGGGAAAGTACGTTCAACACCCACACCGTAAGCTACGCGGCGTACGGTAAAATTACCGCCGTCGGCAGCCGGGTGGATTTTGATTACTATACCCTGAAATACCTGAATGCGTTCTTTTCCACCTTCAATTATGCGCATGCTGACTTTGACACTGTCACCGGTAGTCAGCTGTGGAATAGGCTCTTTCTTTATAACGACTTTCTTTTCTTTAGCTTCTTTTTTCTTGGTATCGACGGCCATGGATTTACCTCAATTTTTCAATATCCACATAAAATAACATAACAAGCGCAAATATTCAACCCTGCGTATAAGTCCAGTGCAACCTGCTCAATCCACAACTTTATTTTGATTGTTGTGCTACTGCAGCAGAGGGCTTCCACCGAATTCGGTGGAAGCCCTCTGCTAGGTGTTGAATGACTTGCCTTATTGCCCGAAACACACGTCGCGGGCTGGGGCAGTGTGCAGCCTGCAGGCTAATCTGTGTAACTTACGGTTTTAACCAAATTGAAGTTTTTCA
The DNA here is from genome assembly GCA_009784845.1 of Dehalococcoidia bacterium. Next base: position 9,715 of record WQXK01000003.1, read on the forward strand.
TATCAATGACGCCGATGCTGTTGCCTGACACGACATAGAAAAACTCTGAAATATAGAGCCCGCGGCTATCCTCCCACCCGTATTTATCCCACAAGTTACCATTTAGGTTGATGCTTGCGCGAAGGAAAAATCCTGTTTGGTTGTCATATCCATAAACCAAATACTCGGATTCGGCAGGAAAACCGATGATATTTTTGCCTTGGTCAATCAAAATAGCCTTGTGATTATATAGCGCCGTGCTGTAGTAGGAGTTGAGAAGGAGCGTGTGCGCCTCAGTTACATCTTTGGGGTCAGAGGTGTTGAACATGGAAATCTTCATGCTCTCTCTCCAACCTGTCGTTTCATTTGCACTGTAGCCAAGCCCGAATAACAAGCCGTCGGCATAGACATGCAGATACTGTGAAAAGCCGGGTATTTTCAATGCGCTGAGCACTACAGGCTTTTGCGGGTTGGATAAGTCTACGGCGAAAAGCGGGTCAACGGTGCGGAATGTGACAAAATACCCTATGTTGCCGTCAAATCGTACGGAGTAAACCCGTTCGCCTTGTGCCAGATTTTCAACTGAGCCGACGCAGTTAAGTGCCATATCAAGTATGTAAAGCCCGTTGGATGATCCTGCATCACCCCATTTGTAATCCGTTGTTCCGAAGAATGCGTCTGTTGTAATGGAGTATCTATAGGAGTCGTCTGTTGTGACAACGCGAAGGTATCCGTTGTACTCATCCATATAGAATTGGTTTCCCAAACTGCCGGGGATACTCCCGTAGGCTGCGACCTTAACGTTGCCGTTTGATATGTCGAGCCTTGTGATGTTGGTCAAGGTGTAGTTTAGATAATCAACAACGGAGTGAATACCATAGTCACGCGTGCTTTCCACGGACTTGTACTCGTAGCTGGTGATATAAATATTTTGTGCCGACATGTACACGACCGAACCGCCGCAAAGGAGCGTCTGATTGGTGCTTACCTTTCCGGACGGCACGGCAATGGTGGATACGACTGTGTAGGTCGTGGAGTTGATATAAGGCATTATGGCTATGCAGTCGGGTGCAATAAGTCTTTTTACGTCGTTGGTATAAAGCGCTGGAACGAAGGTCTCGGGGTCATCCTCTTCAATGGAATAAACGGAGTGTGATGATAAAAGATAAAGCGTGTTACCCACCATGCGGGATGTAAGTATATAGCCGTCCTGCCCCAGATTATACGCAAGTGTCGGTGTTGCGGGGTTGGATACGTCATATATGTAGGTTTTGCAAATCTGGTCGTATTTATAACCGTATGGTTCGTATTGATGTTCACTATGGTTGAACTGTGTGATTACCACGGCATATTTACCGCAGAGATATATTTCGGAGGCATACTCATAGGTATAATCGTAAGATGTCTTATTATTGATTGTGCTTTGTTGCTCGATTGGCGGTTTGACAATTTCTGTGGTGGATATAAGCTTGGTGTTTGCGCCGTCCGCTTTGAAAATTGAGAGTTTGCCGTCGCGTAAGCTGTAGATATATGTGCCGTCGGTTTTGACGATATCACCTTCGTCAATCCCCTCAACCTGAACGTTGGTACCGGAGTGGTCAATTTCACTGCCGCCGAAAACGTTACCCGGAGGAGAATTCGCTGCTGTTGGTTGAATGAGCGAGTCAGATGCGGACGCTAAGGAAACAAAGCCTGGGCCGTAATAACGATTGGGATTGCCCTGTGCTTCCTTAAGTGCATCGAAAATGGAGTCATAATCTGTGGCAAATGAGATATTGCCTTGGATTATCGGTGGGGGCGTGAGAGCTTGAGTACATCCTGCCACGCTTCCGCAAAGCAACAGTATTGCGACCAAACTAATGAGCACCTTTTTCATGAGAACCTCCTGCCTGAAATGTTTTAGATAAAATACTCTTTTATTATTATACAATCGGATGTGCATAAAAAGTTTCAAATGCAAGAATAATTTTTTGGGGATGGTGTTATATGAGCAAAACGCCGCATTCCCTCAAGTGGCATAATGTGTTGGAGGCTATTAACCCCCGTTCCTGCAAAACATTTTACAATGCTCATTTTGTTATCCGGTTCCCAACGGCATAGAAACCGCGGATCCGGATGAGTGCGTTTATTATACACCCCCCGCACTCCCCGGTTTTGCTCCACGGACGACTTTTCCTGCTGAGGGTGTGGTGCTTGCTGAATTTACAGGTAACGGAACAGAGAACATTATATTGACAGTGAATGATTATATCGGTAATCACCTTGTCATCCGCGACCCTATTCCAGGTGGTGTCCGATACACGGGCTGGATTGTTTTCAGCATTGGTCTTGAGAACTAAACTCTCTTTTAAACTAAACTGAAGCGCAACGACAGCCAACTGGGTAGTGTCACTACCCAGTTCAACTTGGAAAACAAGGGCACCAGTCCCCACGGGGACTGGTGCCCTAATTCTGCTTGTTTGTTATTCTAATTCAATTATGAGTTGTAAGTGCGGGTTTGCTGGCGAACCATGTTTCCCTGCGGTACTGCGCGGCGGTTACCCAGCTTATTCCAGCGTCGCAGGAATGATGGCATATCCAACTCTTCCTCGGTCTTGATGCTTCGGAGTTTCTTGGTGAACTCGTCATCCTCTTTGGAGGATACTTCGGTCTTGTTGACGAAGCCTGTGGCTATAAGGGTTATGCGTACGTCATTTCCCATAGCGGCATCTGATGCCACACCGAAGATAATGTTGGCATCCGGATCGACTGCCTGCTTTATGACCTCAGCGGCCTCATTCACCTCAAACAGTGTAAGATCGGTTCCGCCGACTACGTTGAACAACACGCCCTTGGAGCCTTCAATGGTAACATCCAGTAAGGGGCTGGCCAGGGCGGCACGGGCGGCATCGATAGCGCGGTTCTTGCCGCTTGCGCGACCGATGGACATCCATGCTGGTCCGGCATCTTTCATAACGGCTCTTACATCGGCAAAGTCAAGGTTAATCATACCCGGTACGGTGATGACCTCGGAAATCGCCTGTACGCCGTGGCGTAATACGTCATCGGCCATCTTGAATGCGGTATCCACACCAGTCTTGGGATCGCAAAGATTGAGCAGTTGGTCGTTGGGGATGATAATCAGGGTATCAACCTTGCCCAGTAGGCGTGTGATGCCCTCCTGCGCTACCTGCATGCGGTGAGCGCCTTCAAATGAGAATGGTTTGGTAACAACAGCGATGGTGAGAGCCCCGGTTTCCTTGGCGATTTGGGCTACCACGGGGGCTGATCCGGTGCCTGTGCCGCCGCCCATACCGGCGGTGACGAAGACCATATCCGCGCCGCTTACCATTTCCTTTATTTCATCGCGGCTTTCCTCTGCTGCTTTCTGTCCGGTGTTGTGGTCGCCGCCGGCACCCAGTCCGCGAGTCAGTTTCTCGCCGATTTGTAATCTGACAGGAGCCTCGGTAATAGCCAATGCCTGGGCATCGGTATTTACTGCAATGAACTCAACGCCCTGTATTTCCTCGCGCACCATGCGAGTGATAGCGTTGCTGCCGCCGCCGCCGCAACCGAAAACCTTGATGCGAGCCCCATTGGGAACAAAACTCGTTTTAGCCATTTTTCCCCTCCTTAATTTATATCTTTCCTTATTATTTGCCGCCGAATAGAGATGTTAGACGATTTGCAAAACCACGCAGGCGGGCACCGAAGCCTCCGCCGTTCCATTCCTTTGTGCGCTGACCGCCGTGTTTCGAGCCCCACAGTAACAATCCTACGCCGGTGGCATAAGCCGGGTCGCGCAGGTAGTCGGTGATACCGGTGATGTGCAGCGGGCATCCTACGCGTACAGGAAGCCTGAGCACGTCACAACCGAGAGTTTCAATGCCGGAGAGATTGGAGCTGCCGCCGGTGAGCACTAGTCCGGCCGGAATTACAGACTCGTAATCCGAGCCCGGCAACTCAAGCATTACCAGACGCAGAATTTCTTCTACGCGGGCGTGCAGTATGTCGCATAAGTCCTGATAAGAGATGCCGTGACCATCCTCGGAAATGGGGGTGGTGTTGGCCATTTTGTTCTCATAAACCGACATTACGCTGCCGTAGCGTTTCTTCATTTCCTCGGCGACCTCAAACGGAAGTCCGAGACCGATGGATACGTCGCGCGTCAGCTGGTAACCTGCAACCGGCAGGATGGCTGTATGATAGATACTGCCGTCCTTAAAGATACAGATATCCGTGGTGCCGCCGCCGATATCGGCGATGGCTACGCCCGCCTGGCGTTCGTCCTCAGTCAGAACGGCTTCAGACGAAGCTAATGGCTCGAGCACCATGTCTTCAATGTCGATACCGATGCTGCGTACGCATTTGACCAGATTCTGAATGGAGTTTGCTGCCGCTGTAATGATGTGGGTTTCCACGTCGAGTCGGAAACCATGCATGCCTACAGGGTTTTTGACTCCCGGCTGCCCGTCAACTGCGTAGGTACGCGGTATGACATGCAGCAGTTTGCGGTCCTGTGCCACCTTAATGCTCTGGGCATTATTCATGACGCGGCGCAGATCATCGGGACGTACCAGCTTGTCATTGCGTGTGATAGCTACCACGCCACTTTTATTTGTGGATGATACATGCCGTCCGGTAACGCCCACATAGGCCGATTCGACCTTTATGTCGCACGACTGCTCGGCTTTGCGGATTGAGTCGCGGATGGCGTCTTTGGCATCATTGATGTTGACTACCAAGCCCTTGTGCATGCCGTACGAAGGGGTGATGCCTACACCGACAACACGTACACCGCCGTTATCCTGTTCGGCGATGATGGTGGCTATCTTTGTGGTGCCGACATCAATCGCGGTAATGGTTGATTTCCTGCTCATATTTCCTCCTCCTTTAGATACTCCTGTTATACAAAAACCCCCCGAGGGTTGTTTTTACCATCTTTATGTTGTCATCTTCTTACGTCCGTAGCTGTTCGTCCCTTACCCTGCTAATTCAAATTCAATACCGTGTTGAAACACGTGCGTTTTTTAGAGGATTTCCGCGCCGTGACACTTTTTCTTCCGGCGCTCACATGGAAAAGCCGTGCCGCCTCGGGCCATTCCTGGCTGCTTATTATGCGCTCTGCTACGCGAAGCTTGGCACTGCGCGAGCGCGGGTTGGCTTTTTCTTCGGCCAGGCTGGGCACTACAACCTGCTTGCTTAGCAGTTTCAGCCGCGGCTGGTGCTGGCAAACGCATTGCGGCAGTCCCGGCGGGCAAAGACATCTGGCGGACTCGCGTCGCATGAAGTTCTTAACGATGCGGTCCTCCAGCGAATGATAACTGATGACAACCAGCTTCCCGCCGTGCCCCAGCAACTCCAGCGCCTGACCCAAGGCACTCTCAAGGTGCTGCAACTCTTCATTGACTGCTATGCGCAGTGCCTGAAAGGTCTTGGTGGCCGGATGGATACGGCTGTGTTTGGGCACAACACTCTCAATAAGCGATGCCAACTGAGCGGTGCTGTAAAGCGGGCGCGAGCGCACGATAAGGCGGGCAATCTGGCGACTGTGTGTCTCCTCACCAAACTCAAAGAGTATGCGCGCAAGCTCAGCCTCGGAGTACTGATTTACAATATCGGCAGCCGATATGGTCTGATTGGGGTCAAAGCGCATATCCAGCGGCGCATCGTGCTGAAAGCTAAAGCCGCTTCCGTTTTGGCTGAGTTGCATGGAGGACAGACCCAGATCAAACAGTATGCCGTTAACAGGCTTAAAGTCGTGCCTGCTGCAGATTTGCGACAACTCGGCAAAATTGCCGTTGACTAAAAGAGCGGAATTGCCGAATGATGACAGGCTCTCCTGCGCTAATGCGATCGCAGTCGGATCGGCATCAATGCCCAGCAGCTGTCCGCCGGGGGCACTGCGCTGCAAAATCGCCTCGGCATGTCCGCCGGCGCCTAGGGTGCAGTCAATATAGCGCCCGCCCGGCAGGATGGTCATGGCATCAAGCGTTTCCTTTAATAGTACAGGGATATGCAACGTCGCGGTTGGCATGATACTTCCTTTAATGTAACTCCAAACTTTCCAATATCTGCCATGCCTCGGCCAGATCATCTGCTTTTTCGATTTCCCAGGCAGCCTTGTCCCACAACTCAAGGTAGTTGTTGGTGCCAACCACCACAACATCGCCTCCCAAGCTGGCATAGACCCGCAGTGTGCTTGGTATGGTTATGCGACCCTGGGAATCAAATTCCGTGGGTGAAGCCGAGCCGAAAAGGGCACGCTGTATTTTGCGCAACTTACTGTGGGATAATCCGCCGCCTGTAATACTGTCTGCCACTTTCTTCCATTCGGCAACAGTGTAAATGGCTAGACATTTCTCAGGGCTCGGCGCTACAATGACGCCGTCCTTGAAAAACTGACGAAAACGGGGAGGTAACGGTACCCGCCCTTTTTCATCTAAGCGATACTCAAATTCACCAAGAAACATGGATTGTAATACCTCTTTCACCACTTTCCCCCACTATTAACCATTCTACACTAGTTCAATGCGTCATTGTCAATACTTTTGAGAGGAAAATTTAGTTAACGGATAACTTATGTTGTCAAGGCTTGGGTGAGTCGGGGGGTGTGAACCGCTGATAACTTTGAAATTGGCTTAAAAGCTAGGAGGCATGCCGCCCTTGCACCTTATCTTTTCTGTGCTAAAACAAAGTCTGAGTTTAGATTAGCTGGAGACGTCGCTACATTCAAACTATTGGAGAACGTATATCCATCCATTGCAATTGGTGGCGGCGGACTTATTTGCACCTATGACAAGGTGTTATCACTCGGCGAAAAGGCAAGAATCATCCCGCTGAATTATATATAGGTTTCATGCTTTTTGGGTGAGGTTTTGGGTTGGTGCCGGTAATCATGTTTATGGCAACAAGACTTTGTTTGCATGTGAATATAGTGTATAAATATATCTGTTAAGTGCAAAAATGGGCAATAACACATAGAAAGCTGGCTGTTGACGCCGGCATTATTTTTGTATATAATGCGCGCAACACTTTAGCATTGAAAGCGGGTTATGCCACATATGGATTTGGATGAAAAGAAATTAGGGGAGACCATACGCCGCCTTAGAATTCACAAGGGAATACCTCTTGAGAAAGTGGCTGCAAAAGCCAGCCTTTCACCGATGTCTGTCAGGGCGCTTGAGATGGGACGCGGTTCTACGCTTTCGACATCATTGAAAGTACTTAAGGCGATTGATGAAACTGAATTTCTTCTGAACTGGATGCAAAAAAGCAAAGAGGTAAGCCCTTTGCTGGCGCTTAGATATTCCAGAAAGCAAGCGATAGAGCCGAAACGTGTTTCCAAAAAACGTGTAAGAGAATAATTTGATATGCTGTTTGTTCATGTTGAAGCCATTGAAGTGCGCATGTATGGCAAAACAGTAGGCGCAATTGCGCCGGATTTTAGAGGCAAGCCGTATTATGCCTTTGAGTACGCCCCGGCATGGCTTCGAAATGGTTATTCCATTAGCCCGCTTCATTTCCCGCTGACAACAGGTGTTTTTACCTTTGATGAACTTGCTGAAAACACCTGGCACAGGTTACCTGCGGCTATTGCGGATGCGCTTCCGGATAGGTTTGGAAATAGCCTGCTTGATGCCAGCTTGGCACAAAAAGGTGTAACGAGAGATGAAATTACCGCCTTAGACCGTTTGGCATATACCGGTGATAGAGCCATGGGTGCTTTGGAATTTCGCCCTGCGCGATATATTGGCAAGGAACCTGACGTGCTGGATTTTGCCCAGTTAATCAATGCCGCAAGGGAGGCAATACATGGTTCTGTCGGAACTGATAGCAAAGCAAAACGCGCACTGCGTCAGTTACTATCCGTTGGGACAAGTGCCGGAGGTGCCCGCGCTAAGGCTGTTGTCAATCTTGACCCTGCCACAGGTGTTATTAGCGCCGGACAGCGACCTGAAAAAGGGAAAGAATCGTGGCTGCTCAAATTTGATGGCGTTGGCTATGGTTCAACCGAAGGTTTTGCGCATGAGTATGGCAGGATTGAGTATGCTTATTCACTCATGGCCAAAGCCGCCGGTATATGTATGACCGACACGCGCCTGTTTTGCGAAAATGGGCGGGCGCATTTCATGACAAAGAGATTTGATAGGGCATGCTCCGCAACAGGTGGTTTTTCAGATAAAATACATATGCAAAGCCTGTGTGCTATGGATCATCTCGATTATAATCTGCTCCACACCAATCAGTATGATTCATTGTTTGCGGTTATCCGCCGCTTAGGGCTTTCCGAGGAAGCTTTAACGGAAGCTTTTCGTAGAATGGCATTTAACTACCTTGGCATGAACTGTGACGATCATGCCAAGAACTTTGCGTTCCTGATGGATGAGCAGGGCAAATGGCGCATTGCTCCGGCTTTTGATGTGACTTTTGCTTATAACTCGAAGAATATGTGGTTGAGGGAGCATCTTATGGGCATAGACGGGCAGTTCGCCAATGTAAGCATGCAAACTCTCCTGCGCTTTGCTGAAACACGCGACATACCATATGCGCGAAAATCGTTAAACGATGTGAGACATGCGCTTGCCATGTGGCCAGATTTTGCCAAACAGGCAGGATTGGCAGCGGCAACAACTGACAAAATCAGGGAATATCTGCATTGCTGACATATAGCAAGTCGCTTGCTTGTTAACCACCTTCCTGTAATTAGCTGAAATGGAGAATTGTCCATGCGCTCGGTTATGGTAGAATAACCTCATTATGCGCATAGATATACTCACACTGTTTCCGCAGTTTTTCCTTACGCCGCTGCAGGACGCCATTTTCCGCCGTGCCAAAGATAAGAATTTGGTAAGCTTCAACGTATACAACATTCGCGACTATACGCATGACAGGCATCATGTGGTGGACGACTATCCGTTCGGCGGCGGTGCCGGTATGCTGCTCAAGCCGGAACCGGTTTTTGAGGCGCTGGAAGACGTTCTTAAAGACAGGTTTGAGGATGAACTCCCGATTCCGGTCATCCTTACGACCCCGCAGGGGCAGACTTTTTCACAGTCGCTGGCGTATCAGTTGGCGCAGCATAAGCGCATAGCTATTTTGTGCGGACACTATGAGGGCATGGATGATCGCGTGCGTGAGCATTTGGTAACTCACGAAATCAGTATTGGAGACTACGTTCTGTCTGGTGGCGAACTGCCGGCGCTCGTAATCGCCGATGCCTTGGTGCGCTTGGTGCCCGGGGTGCTGGGCTCGGAAGACTCTCCTGTAACGGACTCGCATTCAGACGGGCTGCTAGAGTATCCGCAGTTTACCAGACCGGCTGATTTCCGCGGTTGGAAAGTGCCTGAAATACTGCTTTCGGGTAACCACGCCAAAATAGCCGCCTGGCGCCGCGAACAGTCAATACTTAAAACAGCCAGTCGCCGCCCGGATCTTTTGGCGAAGACCAGCTTAACCGCCGAGGAAAAGAAATTAGGTAGCGGTCTGTCGCTGCCGCAAGCAGATGCTGACGTGAACGAACAAAGCAAATGATAAAGTTCCGCAAAAGGCGTTCCATATCTTTTTTCGCAAATCGTAAAACAACCTCAAAATTTGGCTAAATTTTTTTCAGCGCATTCGGGGGCTTTCAGAGGCTTTTTTAGCGCGGATACTCGTGAATTTTCCAGTCAACGTTTCCTTGACATGCACAAGCCATTGTGGTATTTTCTTGGGCGCAATACAACATCTTGTGGTTATGTTATGAAGTGTCCTTATTGTGGCAGTGATGATTCCCGTGTCGTGGACTCGCGCGATACGACAGACGGTGTGCGCCGGAGACGTGAGTGCATCACCTGCCAGGCGCGTTTCACTACATATGAGCGGCTGCAGCCTGTCAACTTTTACGTTGTAAAGAAGGACTTACGCCAAGAGGAGTTCAATAAGGAAAAGCTTCTTGCCGGCATACGCAAGGCTTGTGAAAAGCGCCCGCTAGCGGCCGAAGCGGTGGAGAGAGTGGCCGATGACGTTGAGGCTGAGTTGGTTCAGATGGGGAAAGCGGCGGCACCGTCATCTCTTATCGGCGATTTGGTGATGGCGCATCTTAAGAAACTGGATAACATTGCCTATATACGTTTTGCCAGCGTATACCGCGATTTTGCCGATATTACCGATCTCAAGCAGGAGGTCGATACGCTGCTGGGGCATTAGCTGTCATCAATTGACTGGCTACATGTCCGATTAGATGCCGACAATTCAGGTGAGTTTAGCCGGGGGATTATAATGAGCAAATCTGGGGAATCTAAAACTGGGGTTGGTGAACTGCTAAACCGTACGCAGATTGCCCGAACTATATTCAATGCCGCAGCATCCATGGGTATCTCCGACCGCGTTCAGATTGATCGTATAACAAACAATGTCGTAGCGCGTCTGGAGTGTCCTACTGCATTGCCCGGCATGGAGGACTTCATACCCAAAGGGACGAAACAGCCGTTGCCGCCGGCATCGGAGTCCGATATTCTGGCGATGGTCAAGGAGTTCCTTTCAATCGAAAAGCCATTGACCGGTGATGCTCTGCCACCGGATGCTCCCGAGCCTTTGCCTGCAAAAAAACCTGAGAAGAGTAAGTTATCAGGACCACAAAAAACAGAACCCAAATCATATTCCAAGAAGGAGATCCCTGTTATGTCAGTCAAAACCTATGAGGGCAGCACCACTGCCAAGCTCAGCGACAACGCCCTGCGTGTGCTGGAGAAGCGCTATCTGAAAAAGGATAAGCAGGGTAATGTGATAGAGTCGCCGGATGATATGTTCCGCAGGGTTGCGCAAACGATTGCGGCTGCGGAGTTGAATTATAATGCCAAGGCGGACGTTCAAGCCTGGTCCGATAAATTCTTTGGGGCGATGACAAGCCTTGAGTTTCTGCCGAATTCGCCCACTCTTATGAATGCCGGGCGTGAGTTGGGGCAGCTTTCGGCCTGTTTTGTGCTGCCCATCGATGACTCGATGGAGTCTATTTTTGAGGCAGTCAAGAATACGGCACTTATACATAAGAGCGGCGGCGGCACGGGTTTTTCTTTTTCGCGTCTGCGCCCTGAAACAGACCGTGTGGGAACCACCGGCGGTGTGGCCAGCGGACCGGTGTCGTTTATGCGCGCATTTGACGTGGCCACCGATGTTATAAAGCAGGGTGGCACACGCCGCGGCGCCAATATGGCCATCCTGAGCGTGACGCACCCTGATATCCTGCGATTTATCAGTTCCAAGGAAGATATGGTTTCTCTTACCAACTTTAACATTTCGGTGGCTGTCACGAGCGACTTTATGCAGGCGGTCAAGTCGGGTACGGACTACAATCTAATCAATCCGCGTACCAGGGAGAATGCCGGCAAACTGAATGCCAAAATGGTCTTTGACAAAATAGTGGAACTGGCTTGGAAGACGGGGGATCCGGGCGTAATCTTCATTGACCGCGTCAATCAGGACAATCCCACGCCGCATATGGGCGACATCGAGAGCACCAACCCGTGCGGGGAACAACCCCTTTTACCATATGAGAGTTGCAATTTGGGCTCAATCAACCTGTCGCGTATGCTGAAAAACGATGGTGCGGTAAAAATCGACTATGAGAAATTAAGGGAAACGGTTAAGCTTGCCATGCGTTTTCTGGATAATGTTATTGACGTCAATCGTTTTCCCATTCCCGCGATTGGCGATATGACCCGTCGCACGCGCAAGATCGGGCTGGGAGTCATGGGATTCGCCGATATGCTCTTCTGCCTTGGTATTCCCTACAATTCGGATGAGGCATTAAGCGTGGCAGAGGATGTCATGGGGGTTATCAACAGTACCGCGCATAAGGCGTCTATGGAATTGGGTGAGGAGCGCGGGGTATTCCCTGCATTTAAGGGTAGTATCTACGATAAGCCGGATGCGCCCGAGGTGCGCAATGCCTCATGCACCACTATTGCACCAACCGGCACGCTGTCTATAATTGCCAACTGCTCCGGCGGTATTGAGCCGGTATTTGCCCTGTCTTTCACGCGTAACATACTTGACGGGGCTAAGTTTGTTGAGGCAAATCCGTATTTTGAGGAGGCTGCCAAAAGCGGCGGCTTCTATTCAGAAGAGTTGATGCAAAAGCTGGCCTGCGGCGGGCATTTGAAAGATGTTAAGGACGCACCAGACGACATAAAGCAGATCTTTGTTACGGCGCATGATATTGAGGTGCCGTGGCATGTGCGTATGCAGGCGGCCTTCCAGCATCATACGGACAATGCCGTTTCCAAGACGGTAAACTTTCCCAAGGAGGCCACTGCCGCCGATGTGGCTAATGTATATATCATGGCCTATGAGGAGCAGCTAAAGGGCATAACCATCTATCGCGATGGCAGCCGTGACGGGCAGGTGCTCACAACCGGCAGTGATTCCGCCAAGGGCAAGGAAAAAGATGTCCGCCCGGCAGGTACGTTGTCCTCACCGCGCAAGCGCTCGAAGGTGACGAATGGTGTTACCGAGCGTGTTACGACGGGGTGCGGTTACATCTACGTCACGGTTAATTCGGACGAGCATGGAATATGCGAGGTATTTTCGCATTTGGGCAAGACGGGTGGTTGTGCGGCAGCCCAGCTGGAGGCATCCTGCAGGCTTATTTCGCTTGGGTTACGCTCAGGGCTGGAGGTTGCCTCACTGGTAAAACAGCTTAAGGGCATAAGGTGCCCGTCTATAGCATGGGAAAACAGCAAATCCATCCTCTCCTGTGCCGATGCCATAGCCGGCGTATTGGAGCGACATGCCGGTCTGGTTCAGGACAAAGACGATGACGGTGGGCATGCCATTCAGGATTTGGGATTGGTGAAGAATGTTGCCGGTCAATGCCCTGAGTGCACAAGCCTGTTGGCTTATCAGGAAGGTTGCCTGGTATGCCCCAGTTGTGGTTATACCAAGTGTTAGATGGTAACCTTTAGTGCGATTTTAGTAGTGGACTATTACAAACGAGGAGGTGAGGTAACATCGACAGACACGAACGGGCCATGATATTCATTGACGGCTCAAATATGTATCACTCGCTGAAGGCCTATTTTAAACGAACTGATATTGATTTGGCTCTCTTTAATCAGAAATTATTGGAAAAGCGCCATTTGGTGCGCATGTATTATTACAATGCGGCGGTGGGTAAGCAGGAAGAGCCTGAGCGTTTTAAGGATCAGGAGAAGTTTTTTAAAAGCGTAGCTGCCATCCCGTATACTGAGTTGCGTTTGGGGCGTTTGGTTTATACCAGTCAGTGGCCCAACAATCCGCCGTTTGAAAAAGGCGTGGACGTGCAGCTTGCGACCGACATGATAACGCATGCTTTCAAGGGAAACTATGACGTGGCCATACTGGTGGCCGGCGACAACGATTTTATCGGCGCCATACAGGCGGTAAAAGACAATGGCAAGCATGTTGAGGTGGCTCTCTTCGGGCAGGAAAGCACCTCGCGTCAGCTTAGGGATGTGGCCGATCGTATTATCGCATTGGACGGACGTCTGTTGCGCGGCTGCTGGAAAGGTGCGCAGCCTGTCCAGAATGGTGTCAAACGACATTATCGCAAGCGCAGTGACAACTGGGGCGGCAATGCACCAAATCACAATAACGTTATTGTTCTGCCGCGCCAGGAAGAGGGCTCTGAGGCGCATGATGTCGCATACGAGTATACCGACGATGACGCAGCATCACACAACCTTTTGTGGAGCGTTCCGCGTTATGAGCCGTAGCCGGCATCTGTTGCATCAAATGCCCCTCTTGCCACTTGAGGGGCATTTTTGTAGAGCAGTTTGCGCATTGTGTCGGGTGGTGTACTTGCGCTAATATGAGGCGATGGCTTTAGAGAACAAAAGACGCAAGCAGACCTTTGGTCGCGCCGATTATTTCAGCGGGGGGCGCCTAAATGGCGAGGAAGGTGTGGCCATGCGCGACTGGGGTGGGCGATACCCCTTTGCCTTGGTTTATCCCAACAGATATTTCGTTGGCATGTCCAATTTGGGCTTGCAGTCCATATATAACCTGCTGAGCACACACCCTGAAACAGTGGGGGAAAGGGTGTTTTGGGAAGGTGACGCCAGACCGCTTTTGAGCTTGGAATCCTCCCGTCCCCTTATGGATTATGCCTGTTTGGCTTTTTCTTTTTCTTATGAATTGGACTACCTCAACCTGCCGCACATCTTAAGAGCCGCCTCCCTGCCGCTCTTTGCCGAACAACGCGATGAGAGCTACCCTCTGCTAATTGCCGGCGGTCCCTGTATCACGGCAAATCCGATGCCTGTAGCGCCGTTTTTTGATGCGCTGTGTATCGGCGAGGGCGAGGTTATTCTTCCTGCGATTATTGAGTGCCTGACAGGCGGGTTTCCCCGCGCTGAAACGCTGCAAAAGCTGTCTGGTGTGCCCGGGGTGTACGTGCCTCAGCTGGCACCCGAGCGGGTAATTCAGCGGCGCTGGTTGCCGTCACTTGATGATTTTCCCACGCATTCCTGTGTGTTGACGCATGATACTGAGTTGGGGGAGTTGTATCTTATTGAGGTGGAGCGCGGGTGCAGTGCTTCCTGCAGCTTTTGTCTGGTAAGCCGTGCTTTTTGTCCGTTGCGGTTTCACTCTCTTGATTCCTTGCTGCAGCAGGTGCGCGAGGGGCTTAAGTACCGCCGGCGCATCGGATTGGTTGGTCCTGCGGTGACTGACCATCCGCAGATAGAGGAGTTGATGCAGGGTCTGTTACACATGGGGGCGGGCTTTTCTGTAAGTTCCATACGTTTGAAAAACCTTAGCACGCGTTTGTTGGAGTTGATGCTTCAGGGTGGGGTGCACACATTGGCGCTGGCACCGGAGGCAGGATCAGACCGGCTGCGCCGCGCCATTCGTAAGGAATTTGACGAGTGCGACGTATTAGCTGCAGTGGCTCTGGTCTCGCGTCTGTCGTTTAAGCAACTCAAACTCTATTTTATGATTGGCTTGCCGTCAGAGACGGATGAGGATGTGGGGGCCATCATTGATTTGGTTTTGAAATGCCTTAGGCTTCTTAATAATAGCCATCAGGGTTGTCGCCTTAGTATAAATGTGGCTCCGTTCGTACCTAAAGCCGGTACTCCTTTCCAGTGGCTCGGTATGGCAAAGGAGGCAATCCTGGAAAAGCGCATTGCCCGCCTGCGTAACGCTCTTGGTGCCTTTGGCATAGAGGTGAAGGCTGAAAGCCCGCAATGGAGCCACGTACAGGCGGCACTCTCGCGGGGGGACAGTTCGTTTGCCGGAGTACTGGCGAACATTGATAAGGTATCGCTGGCTGGCTGGGGGCGCGCCGTGAAAAAAGCGCACGTCAGCCTGGAGCACTTTACTCAGGAGAATTGGTCGCACAAAGACGCGCTTCCGTGGGATGCCATAAAGTTGTGATAGCCCGCAAGGCTTCGGCACAAATCACATGCGAATGGACTCGAGATAAATCTTTTGCCCGGCGACGCATCAGCCGTTGAGCAACTCGTTGACTATGGCGTTTACCTCCTGCCCGTCGGCTTTGCCTTTCACCAAAGGCATCAGTTTGGGCATGAGTTTGTTTTTGTCCTGCATGCCGTGGCAATCCAGTTCGCTTATCAGCTTCTGCACGACGGCTGTTATCTCATCATGGCTCATCTGCTCGGGAAGATAAACTTTTAGTATTTCCGCCTCAGCCTCTTCTTTGGCGGCCAACTCAGGGCGGTTCGCCTTTTTATATGCTTCAAGGCTTTCCTTGCGCTGCTTGAGTTCCTTGGATATGACGCCAAGTATGTCGCTATCGCCGAGCGTGGCCTGCTTGGCGATTTCAGAGTAGTTAATTGCCGAGAGCACCATGCGGATTACCGAGCAACGCAGAGCATCCCCGCCCCGCAATGCCTGCCTGAGGTCGTCATTGAGTTTGGTTTTAAGCGGAGTTTCCATTGTTATTACGCTCTCCTGATTTTAGTTTTGCCTTGGTTGATGTCATTTGTCCGGCGCTCTGCTTATAAGACGCAAAACCACGTCGTGACCTGAGACGGGGTTATTCTAATCTGCCACACCGGCAGTGTCAACGTGTCCTGCATGTACGGTTCGTGGTTTATATGATTATTCATTCAAGTATGTTTGCAGCTTGACAAAAGTTATTGCCAAAGGTTACTCTTTCAAAAAGCGCAATATAAAACATGCAGCGCGCGTGCGGGCATGTTTTGTTGGTTGCGGGAAATTTTTAGAAAACCAAAAGGGGGAGGTAATTGTGAGGTTGAAGAAGATTATTCGATTATTCTCGGCAGCTTGTGTCTTGGGTTTGTTAACTATGGCTGTGGTTGCGACTCCAATCTCGGCAGCGCCGGAGGTTACAATAAATCCTGAAGTGGCTTTGCCCGGCAGTACTGTGTCCATAACTGGCAGAGGGTTTGCTACCAGCGGAGATGTAACAATCAATCCTAGTTGGGGTAGTGGTGCTAAAACAGTGGCACTTGTTGATGGAACGTTTAGTACTACAATTGAGGCGCCTGCTACACCGGGTGATTGGACTATTTCGTTTGTTTCTGGTGGTTTTACTGCCGTACCAGATGCGTCATTGAAGGTGGCTGTTGTCACATTAAATCCGAATGTCAAAAGTGGATGCGTAGGTGACGTGGTAACCCTTTCAGGCGGAGGGTATACCGCCAACCAGCAGATAGCAGTTCTTTGGGATGGCAGTGCGCTTAGGACACTCACTGCTTCGTCTACCGGTACGGTCAGTGGCACGTTTAATGTCCCCGCATCCTTTGGTGGCAACCACACCATTACCGTCAGTGGCATTCCGGGCATTTCACATACATTTACGGTTAACCCTAAGATTACTCTTGAAACCCCTACTGGTGGCGTCGGTGATACTATTATTGTGAACGGAACTGGCTTCTCAGCAACAGCTTCTCCTATCACGATTACCCTAAATAGCATGGCGCAGACAGCGCGAAATTATCCGGATAATACCATTCCCACTTCGACAGGTAATAGGGGCAGTTTCAGTGTCAGTTTTACCATGCCCACGCTAACCAGCGGCAACTATACTGTTAGGGCTGATGACGGGCATGGTCTCTATGCTACAGATACTCTAACAGCTACTCCCAAAATTACACTTGGCTCAACCAAAGGTATTATTGGAGAGACTGTCAGCATTAGCGGCAATGGTTTTTCCTCCAGTCAGAATATTACTTTCACGATGGATGGCAGTCCTTTGACTGTCAGCCCAAGCCCGGTTAAGACTTTTTCGACCGGTTATTTCTCACCCGTAAACTTTGTAGTTCCCTCTGTTGTTGGTGGCTCTCATGTGATTGTGGCCACCGATGAGGATGGTCATGATGCCACGATAGCTTTTACGGTTGCGCCTAGCCTAACTGACATCAGCACTTCTTATGGTGTTGTTGGCGGGACAGTAATTGTCCGTGGCAATGGCTTTATTCCGAGCTCATCAGTGACTGTTACATGGGATGGCGCATTGCCAACAGCGGTGAACTCAACTTCAGCCGGTATTGTCAATGCCACTCTAACCATTCCGACCATTGCTGGCGGTGTTCCGCACATCATAACAATGACCGATAACTCTGGAAACTCTGTCGACGTGGCATTTGAAATTATTCCCAGCATTACTGTAGACAAAGCTGGTGCCAGTGGGGGTTATGGCGATGTAATCCCCATAACCTTTAAAGGCTTTACAGTTGGCAAAGGTATTTCCTCTGTACAAATAATCCTCAATAGTGTGGCCTACGAGGTGGGTTTGTACCAGACCGTCAGTGTTGGTGCTGAAGGGACTGTTTCCGCTGTGTTTAGAGTTCCGGCTATTTGTGGTGGAACAGGGATTATCCAAACGACAGATGGCGATTTTACGACTGAAGGGGCTTCATTTACGGTAACTCCAAAACTGACTCTTCAGGATAGGAACGGCAATACTATAAACTCTGGCAGTGCCGGAGATATCGTTGTTATCGTGGCTACCGGCTTTGGTGTTTATCGTGGGCTCAGCTTTACTTGCAATGGTGTTTCTGTTGCCACGAATCCGTCCAATCTTGAGACAAACGAAAATGGTGGTGCCCAGTTCTACTTTGCGTTACCGGAAATGGAAGCAGGTCTTATTAAGCTGGTGGTCAGGGATGGCAGCGCTGTTGGATATGGCGTCAACATTGCCGAGGCTGATTTTATCGTTGAGGCAAGAATTGTTCCTGAATTCAATACATCGCAATCTAACCCTGGGTATGTCGGCTTGAGCATGAAAGTTGATGGCACTGGCTTTAAGGGCAATGATGCGGTTGCGATATTCTTTAGTGGCAAACAAATAGGTAGCGCTCCGACCAGTTCCAGCGGCTCTTTCACAGTGACAATAAAAATCCCGGCTGCTGCTGCCGGTGGTCATATTATTAGCGTGAGTGATGGGCTAATAACGCAGGAGGTGAATTTCTTTATGGAATCTGCCGCTCCGGGCGTTGCTACCCTGAAATCACCTGAGGCAAATGCCAGACCCGGGCAGCCGGTGGTGTTTAGCTGGAATGGCGTCAGTGATCCAAGCGGCGTAACCTATGTGCTACAAATCAGCCAAGACCCAAATTTTGCCACTTTAATTTTTCAGAAAACCGGAATAAGCACCAACTCCTTTAAAATGGGAGATATGGACATTCTGGCAAAATCAGGGGCGGACGAGCCTTATTACTGGCGTGTAATGGCAATTGATCTGGCTGACAATCAAGGAGACTGGTCAGCTGCCAGTACTTTCACAATCGGCTCATCTGGATGGCCTGTTTGGGCAACGATTGTTCTAATTTGTTTCGGCAGCATTATTGCTATTGCTCTGCTCTTATTCCTCGGCTTGTGGCTGGGTCATCGTTTGGCATATCGGTCATATTAAAATCGCGTAACGGATTAATTAAAGAGAGACCCTGCCGTGCGGCAGGGTCTCTCTTTTTGACATAATTTATTTCCTCGGATAGAGTATACATGGTCAAGCAATTCGGGCGACCGCCCGCAACTATGCGGGAGGAAAGTCCGAGCTCCACCCGGCAGGATGCTGGATAACATCCAGGAGGGGAAACCCCTACGGCACAGTGCCACAGAAACATACCGCTTCGGGCAACCGAAGCAAGGGTGAAATGGCGAGGTAAGAGCTCACCGGCGCGTCGGGTGACCGACCGGCCGGGCAAACCCCATCCGGAGCAAGACCAAATAGGGGGGCGTTATGGCGCCTGGCATGCCCCCGGGTTGGTCGCATGAACTTGGCGGTAACGCCATGGCTAGATAGATGGTCGCTGTCCGCTTGTGCGGATACAGAACTCGGCTTATAGGATTGCTTGACCGCGTATTTATCTCTGATGCCGGCATTGTTGTGCTACAGAATGCCGTGGTGCTTCGGTGTTTTTTGCCGCTGATTGTTTATACTGCTAAACTATATAGCAGCATCTGCTATAGTCTGCAGATTGCAAGGGAGAGTTATTATGACCTCAATGTTACGGCGTGGCTGGGTTTTGTTTGCTTCCACTGCTCTCATACTGGCAGTGTTGTATGTTGGTTTCAGCTTTGGGCAGATGGCATCAACCCGTGATAAGGATTTTGCCGCCATCGAGGATGCATGGAGAATTCTGCGCCAGGAGTATGTCGATCCGGACAGCGTGGACTTTGGTGCCATCAGCCACGCCGCCGTACAGGCCATGCTGGATGCGCTGAACGATTCGCATTCGACATATCTCACGCGGCAGCAATATGATGATACTATTAGCCAGCTGTACGGCGACAGCTACGTCGGTATAGGGGTTTACTTTGAAATCATGCGCGGGCAGGTGGTTGTCACACATGTTTTCCTTGAGTCGCCGGCGGAGGTCGCCAGTATGCAGGACGGGGATGTGGTGCTGGAGGTTGATGGCGTATCAACCAATGGCATGACAGTGGATGACCTGAGAGAAATAATCCGCGGTGAGGTCGGTACGCAGGTTAGACTGCTGGTGCGCCATAAGGGCGCAACGGATGCCACATTGCTTACGATTACCCGTGCCGAAATCAACACTCCGAGCGTGTATTATTATGCGCTGGACGGCGGTATTGCCTATATCGGAATAAGCCAGTTCAGTTCCACTACAAACAGTGAGTTGGGCGTTGTGCTTGAGCGCATATCGGATAATGGGACAAGTGGAATAATTATCGATCTGCGTGATAATCCCGGCGGCTGGCTGTCATCCGTGGTCGATGCCGTCAGTCGTTTTGTGAAATCCGGTACGGTGCTTACTGTATGCAACAACGACGGCTCGCAACATGTGGTTAAAACAACGTCACAGAAAGAAACCACGGATTTGCCTGTGGTTGTGCTAGCAAATGGGGGCAGCGCAAGCGCAAGCGAGGTCTTTTGCGGTGCGCTGCAAGACCATGGTCGTGCGGTGATTGTCGGTGAGGTAACTTACGGTAAGGGAAGTGTAAACAATTTTTTTGAGTTGCCTGACGGCTCTGCTATATACCTGACTGTGGCGCGCTGGCTCACGCCTGACGGTCATTTGATTGAGGGCTATGGCATTACGCCTGATATAGAACTTAAGAAAAATGTTGATTGGGTGCAATGGGCCATGGACTATCTTAATGGTCTTTAGGGGCGGATTAATGAAATTCGGCATTGTTGTATTTGACCCTCATGCCTGCATAACTTATAATCCTTGCTCATAATTTTGGTGATACCGTGGATATAAAACAGCAGATAAACGAGTTGGAAGCGCAGGCTTATGCCGAGCTTGCGGACGTTGAGTCCGCGGCGCATCTGGAAGAGTGGCGCATCCGCTACCTTGGCAAAAAAAGCCGCCTTACCGAAATTTTGCGCGGGTTGGCAACGCTTTCCATTGAGGAGCGTAAGACAGTCGGGGCTGTGAGCAATGCTCTCAAGTTGGGACTGGGAGCTGCCTTGGTGGAGCGCGAAGCATCCCTGCGCGACGGCGAGTTGGCACTTGCCGCCTCAAAGGATGCGCTTGATATATCGCTGCCCGGACGCCCTTTTGCCCGTGGTCATCTGCATCCGGTAGCGCAGGCGATGAATGAAATATCATCCATATTCACAGACATGGGTTTTGAGGTGATGGAAGGACCGGGGGTCGAGTGGGACTATTACAATTTCGATATGCTGAATATGCCCAAGGAACACCCTGCCCGCGCTGCGACAGACACTTTCTGGATAGATGCCCCGCCGAACGACAAAGGCTGGAAAATGCTGTTGAGAACGCATACGTCTCCCATGCAGGTGCGCACAATGGAACAGCGCAGACCTCCTATACGCATTGTTGTGCCCGGTCTTGTGCATCGCTATGAGGCAACCGATGCCACGCATCTGTCTATGTTCAGTCAAATTGAGGGTCTGGCGGTGGATGAGGGCATAAGCATGGCTGACCTTAAGGGTACGCTGCATGAATTTGCCAGACGTTTCTTCGGTCCTGAGCGGCGCGTGCGCTTCCGCTGCGACTTTTTCCCATATGTTGAGCCGGGTGCCGAGATGGGCGTCGAATGTGCTGTATGCCGCGGTGATGGTTGTCGGCTGTGCGGCGGTAACGGCTGGATTGAGGTGTTGGGTTCCGGAATGGTACATCCGCGTGTGCTGGAAGGCGTAGGTATTGACTCAAAAAAGTACTCGAGTTTTGCTTTCGGCATGGGCATTGAGCGCATACCGCTACTGAAATATGGCGTGGAAGACATAAGGCATTTTTATGGAAGCGACCTGCGCTTCCTGAGGCAGTTTTAGATGAAATGCTCTCTGAAGTGGTTACGTCGCTATGTTGACATAAATGAGCAGCCTGAGGCGCTTGCTAAGCGTATAACGCTGGCTGGCACAGAGGTGGCCCGTGTGGGTCTTGTTGGCGGCTGGGACAATGTTTTCATAGGTCAGATAGCTGCCGTAGGTCCTCATCCCAATGCCGATCGCCTGCGTTTGGCAACGGTCAGCTTGGGTGCGGAGCAGATGGAGGTGGTTTGCGGCGCCCCTAATTTAGCCATAGGCGATAAAATTGCTTTTGCCCGCGCCGGGGCGCATTTGGTCGATGGACACAGCGGTGAAAAAATTGTTCTTAAGCCCAACAAGATACGTGGGGTACTATCTGAGGGGATGGTCTGTTCCGAGATGGAGTTGGGGCTTTCCAAAAACCATGATGGTATTTTGGTATTGCCGCCGGATGCCCCGTTGGGGGACAAACTGGCAGACTATATGGGTGATGTGATTTTTGATTTGGAGGTAACGCCCAATCGTCCTGACATGCTCTCAATGCTGGGTATCGCGCATGAGGTGGCGGCACTAACCGATGCTGCCGTGCGTGAGCCGAATTTGGATTATCTATGCGGAGGGCGCTCTATCAATGAGAGTGTTTCCGTTGAGGTTAAGGACGCCGAGTTATGTCCCCGTTACTGCGCCGGGTTGGTTACCGGTGTTAAGGTTGGTCCGTCCCCGCACTGGCTGAAAGAGGCATTGGCGGCAGCCGGCATACGCTCCATCAACAATGTTGTGGATATCACAAACTTTGTCATGATGGAGTATGGACAGCCGTTACATGCCTTTGATTATGACCATATTGGCCTTGGCAAAATTGTCGTGCGCCGTGCAACTGAGGGCGAAGTGCTCATGACACTGGACGGGGTCGAACGCCGCTTGGGTGCGGATATGCTGGTTATCGCTGATCCTAATCGCGCTATTGCCGTGGCCGGTGTGATGGGTGACTCCACGTCTGAGGTGACAGACGGCACCACCTCGGTGTTGCTAGAGTCGGCCAGTTTTAAAGCTGCCAGCATACACAATACACAGGTGTGTCTTAAGCTGCCCAGCGAGGCATCGGCACGTTTTGAGCGTGGCATCCGGGCCGAACTGACGCTGCCGGCACTGCGCCGGGCGTTGCAGCTGATGGTGGAGTTATGCGGCGCAACGGCGGCAGATGGCATTATTGACCACTATCCCGGGAAAAAGGAAGCGGCACCTGTCAGGCTGACAACAACTGAGATCAAACGGATATTGGGTTTGGATATTCCTATGGCGCAGGTTGAAAAGACGCTCATGTCGCTGGGCTGTCAAACCAAGAGCACGGCAGACGATGCCCTTGAGGTGACGCATCCGTATTGGCGCAGCGACCTGCGCATTGATGCCGATTTCATTGAGGATATCGCACGCATCATAGGTTATGAGAGTATACCGAGCCGCCTGCTTTCCGGTGAGATGCCGCAGCAGAACCCTGAGCCAAAGCTGGCATTACGTCAAAACGTGCGTCGGATTTTGGCTGGTTTTGGCTTTCAGGAGTTAATCACTTATGCCCTTACCAATCGCAGCACTTTGGAAAAAGGCTTGGGTAAAGCGCTGCCTTTTGAGCCGCTTCGCGTAGAGCATCCTATGAGCAGCGAAGAGGAGTGCCTGCGCACCAGCCTTCGTGGTAATGTGCTTTCTGCTTTAAGCGCCAATATACACAGGGAAGAAGGCTCAATCTGCTTTTTTGAAATTGGACATGTTTATCTGCCTAGGACAGGAGATTTGCCGCATGAGCCGGAAATACTATGCGGCGTGCTTACGTCCACCGGAGTGGAAAAAGTGTGGCAGGGGCGCAAAGAGCCGATAGATTTCTTTGATGCCAAGGGGGTTGTTGAGGGTTTGCTTGCACAGCTCGGTGCAAAAGCAGAGTTCCAAGTCAGCGCAGATATGGGGCTGCGTGGGGGATCCCAGGCATCAATAATGCTGCAAAATCAGGAGGTTGGTCTGCTTGGTGCCATTGACCACAAGGTTGCGCAGGGTTTTGACCTGCCTGCAAACACATTCCTGTTCGAGATGGACCTTGCACAAATTTTGCCTTATATCCATGGCAGCGCGCGTTATGAGATGTTACCGCGTTTCCCTGTGGTAATACGTGACCTGGCGTTGACACTGGGCTCGGACATTAGCCATAAACAGGTGCTGGATATTATAAAAGGCTTCTCGCTGGTGAAAAAGGCTACGCTGTTTGATGTGTATGCCGGAAAACAGGTCGCGCAGGGCAAGAGGTCTCTCGCTTATAGTTTGACTTTCCAGTCAGCTGAGCATACTCTCACAGATGCAGAGGTGGACAGGGTCTTAGACGCCATTCTGCACAAGTTACAAAGTGCGCTGGGCGCAACACTGCGCTAGCTTTTCAATCCCATGCATTGCATCCTGCTCTGTTAGATTGCCAATAATTCTTTTACTTTGGTGATGGCATCGTTAAGCGGCACCATCTCAGCCTGCGGACTGTTGCGCAGCTTTATTTCAACGCAACCTTTTTCCAATGAGCGAGGGCTGACGGTTATGCGCAGTGGCATTCCCAGCAGGTCGGCATCGTTGAATTTTACCCCGGGAGACTCGGCGCGGTCATCATAAAGCACATCAAAGCCCAAATGGGTAAGTTCTCCGTACGTCGCGTCGGTTTGCCGGATCACGTCGGCATTATCCATATACAACGGACATAGAACTATCTGGAAAGGTGCTACGCTTAATGGCCAGATGATGCCTTTGCTGTCATGATTAAGCTCAATGACGGCTGCTATGAGCCGCCCGATGCCAATGCCGTAGCATCCCATTATTATAGGGTGCGCCGCGCCGCTTTCGTCCACGAAATTGGCCTCCAGTTTGCCTGAAATCGAAGTGCCAAGCTTAAAGACGTGGCCTATTTCCATGCCCCGTATTGTGCGCAGTGTGCCGCCGCAAAGCGTACAAATATCTCCTGCTTTGGCTTTGGCAATGTCGGTCACGACATCGGCAGTAAAGTCGCGCGCATAATTTACATTCTTCAAATGGTAGCCGGATTTGTTGGCTCCTGCCACAAAGTTCGCACCATGCATTACCGACTCGTCAGAGACGATTTTGATGCCCCTCAGCCCTACCGGGGAGGCTGCGCCTGCAACCAGCCCAGCGTTTTTTACCTCTTCATCGGATGCCAGACGCAAATCGGCGGCATGCAATACCTTCTTTAGCTTGATTTCGTTTATATCCAAATCACCCCTGATGACGCAGAAAACCACTTCTCTGTCAGCGTAATAGAAAACAGCTTTGAGCGTCTGAGATGGAGAAATTTTGAGGAATGCGCTTAGCTGCTCAATGCTTTCATGCTCGAAAGTGGCGATTTCCTCTAAGTCCAGCATTGGCTCACTCGGCGCTTTGGGCTTGATGCTGACCGCTTTTTCTACGTTGGCTCCCACGCCGCAGTTGTGGCAGATTATGATTTCATCCTCGCCGATGTCTGTGACGGCCATAAACACCTGCGAGTCCTTACCGCCAATGGCTCCGCTGTCAGCCTCAATCATTATGGCCGGCAGCCCGCAGCGTTGGTAGATGTTCTTGTATGCCTGTACCATCTGTTTGTATGTAACGTCCAGATCCTCTTCATTGGCATGGAAGCTGTAGGCATCTTTCATGGTAAACTCGCGTACACGGATGAGCCCGCCGCGCGGGCGTGGTTCATCGCGCATTTTGGTCTGGATTTGATACAGTGTGAAAGGCAGATCGCGGTAGCTTTGTACATTGCGTCCGGCCATGTCGGTCACAACCTCTTCGTGAGTCGGCCCTAAAACCATCTCGCGTTCCTTGCGGTCCTGTAGGTGAAACAGTGTTTGCCCCATGGCAGTCTCGCGTCCGGATTTTTGCCATAATTCCACCGGTTGCAGGGAGGGCATGTGCACTTCCTGTGCCCCTGTGCGGTTCATTTCCTCACGCACGATGTTTTCTATTTTGCGCAGTGCCCTGAGAGCCAGTGGCATATAGGAATACACGCCTGCTGACAGCTGGCAAATCATGCCCGCGCGCAGCAGCAAGCGGTGGCTTTCTGTGTCGGCATCTGCCGGAATCTCACGCAGTCTTTTACCGAAAAGTTGTGATAAACGCATATTTTGTAAGTCCTTAATGAAAATACTGTTTAGTGCTTGCTAATGACTTTATTCGCAACAGATTAAAACATATTGCTTTGATTTATGCCAGTTGTTGACACGATGGAGGTTAGCAAGTTATCAAGATTGCCACCAGTTGTCTATGTCCATCCGCTCTCCGAAAAAAGTCTTTTTTACTTTTCTATAGTCAATGTTTCCAGTGCTTGGTAGGTGCTATCGCGCAAAATGATGCTGCATTGATTGTTTGATAGACTCACGTCAACAAAACCGTATTGTCCATGCTGATACCATAAGCTCGCCGGTGACGTGTAATCGCGCACATGGTCGGGCAATCCGCCGAAAGCCCCGCAGATAACGTACGTTACGCCAGCGTGCTGCAGCAGTTCCATGTGGTGGTTGTGTCCGGAAATCACCAAATCAACGCCATATTCTTCAAATAGTGGCGTCAGTATATTGATGGTCTCAGGATTATCAAACCAATTCCATCCCTCCTGCGCAGAGCCG
Source organism: Dehalococcoidia bacterium (assembly GCA_009784845.1). Next base: position 36,016 of record WQXK01000003.1, read on the forward strand.
GACGAATAATAAAATCCATGTCCCATCACAATTTTCCAGTCGCCTGACGGGATATCCTTAAGCTGGGCCTCAAGCCATGCAGCCTGTGCCGGCGTATAGCATTCGGCACTCCATTCAATATCCAGCACCAGAAAATGGATTTTGCCGACATCCAAGCGGTACCATAACTGTGAGCCGTCGTTGAGCCCTATATCTGTCGGGCGGGCATAATCTTTATACATATTAATTCCGGCAAAGAGAGAATCGTGGTTGCCTAGGGCGAATAGCGTCGGTATGCTGGATGTGGCAACTGAAAAAGCGTTAAAGGCCTCATGCCATTGGCTGGCATTGAAGCCATACTCGACCAAGTCGCCAAGAGAAAAAAATAAGTCAAAGCCGTTGGCATGGCGATGGCTTGCAGCATTGCGGTCGTCAAATCGCTGCGGTTATTCCCTGCTCCGAAATGAGTATCGGAGCAAACGGCGAAATGCAGCATTCCATCAGCTGACGGAGTGGTAAAGCTATAGCTTGCGTTATTGTTGATGCGGTAAGTATAGCCGGTTGAGGGTTGCAGGTCGCGTAATATGAAAACGTGCCGGCGGGATGCTTTTTCTTCAATTATGCTGGTCGGATTATCCTGCGTGCCCCAGATGACGGTGTTAGCTGTCGGCCGGGAACTGTTAAAAGTCAACGCTATGTTTGGTATGCCGAATGCTCCATTATCTGCTGTAATGATAAGCTGCGGCGGAGTATCACCTATGCTTCCTGAAAAAGAACCGTTTGTATAGGCGTAAGCAAAAAGAGGCGCGATTAAGCCGGGAAGCGCGCAGATAACGAGAGCGATGCTAAAAAGTTTGCCCTGCAGTGGATTAAGAAGCGGCGCAAGCCATATGTATAGGACCCCTGAAGCCGACAGTATGGCAATGCTAACGAATAGCAATATGAATATAGCGTGAAATTGACCGTTGACGTGGAACACCCCCTTGGTGCCATGCAGGCTGAAAGCCCAAATGACAAAAACCGCAATAAAGACAGAGCTGGTAATCGCCATAATTGCTGGCAGAAATTTTTTCATAATGCCTGCCAGAGCAGGAAAAAACCTATTCCACATGGCAATCCCTCATTATTTTTAACAGCGTATGGAATACCCTGACGCCCGGGTGCTTGCATCTACATTTCATCAATTTCCTGCATCAAACGCGGCAAAATTTCATTTTCAGCTATAACCGCTATCTGTTCTCCCTTTTTGAACAGAGCAGCTTTGCCTTTGCCGCAAGCCACGCCTATGTCGGCATCTTTAGCCTCACCCGGACCATTGACTACGCATCCCATGACTGCAATGCGCAGATGTTTCGGGCTTTTCTGCAATAGCTGCTCGACTTGCTGCGCTATGGCGATGACATCTACCTCACAGCGCCCGCAGGTAGGGCAACTAACCAATACGGGTCCGCGCCGGCGCAGTCCTAGGCTTTTTAGTATGTCAAACCCGGCGCATACTTCCTCGTGCGGTGCGGTTGTGAGTGAAACACGTATGGTATCGCCAATACCCAAATACAACAGCGTGCCAATACCGGCAGCGCTGCGTATGGCGCCCGTACGCGGCGTACCGGACTCAGTGATGCCCAGATGGAGAGGATAAGGAATTTTGCCGGCTATATCCTTGTACGTCTCAATGGTAGTGGGTACGTCAAAGGCCTTAAGAGATACTTTTATCAGGTCAAAATCAAGGTCTTCCAGCAGTTTTATATGGTGCATGGCAGCTGCTACCATGCGCTGGGGTAAAGTTTGTTCTGGTGCGGCGGGTGGTGGCAAACTTCCGGCGTTGACACCGATGCGGATAGGCACCTGCCGTTCCTTTGCGGCTCTGACTACCTCGGCTACCTTATCCGCATCGGCAATATTACCTGGGTTGAGGCGCAGACCGTCAACGCCGGCGGAAAGTGCATCCAAAGCCAAGCGGTGGTCAAAATGGATATCGGCGATGAGAGGTATGCCGATGCCGTGTTTGATCGCCGATAAGGCGGCGGCGGCCTCACTGTCCGGTACTGCCACGCGAATAATTTCACAGCCATACTCTTCCAGTTCCTTGATTTGACGTATGGTGGCATGCACGTCGCGCGTGTCCGTCTTGGTCATGGATTGTACGCTTACAGGCGCATCGCCGCCAACCTGTACGGATCCGACATGAATGGTTTTGCAAATTCTCCTGGGATACATATTCTTAGCCTCCGCT
>WQXK01000004.1 GCA_009784845.1 Dehalococcoidia bacterium
GCCAGCTTTTGCCGGGCGATGTTGAGATGCTCTCCGGTCCCGGATGCCCCGTGTGTGTTACCGACCAGCAGGATATTGACCGCGCCATTGCCTTGGCGCAAACCCCCGGAATTATCATGTGCACCTTTGGTGATATGCTCAAGGTTCCGGGCACTTATGCCAGCCTGCAGCAGGCACGCGCCGAGGGTTGCGATGTGCGTACAGTTTATTCCACACTGGATGCGCTTGAAATCGCCAGACAGAACCCTGACAAACCGGTGGTTTTTCTCGGAGTCGGCTTTGAAACAACCGCCCCTACAATTGCCGCATCACTCGCACTGGCCAAAAGCCAACAGTTGCGTAACTACTCCGTCTTTTCGCTTGCCAAGTTATGCCCTCCGGTGATGAAAGCACTGCTTGACGGCGGCAAAATCAAAATAGACGGAATCATCTGCCCCGGGCACGTGAGTGCTATCATCGGTTCCCATCCATATGAGTTTATTGCGCGCGACTACGGCATCTCATGCGTTGTGGCCGGTTTCGAGCCTGTGGATATTTTAATGGCAGTGGATATGCTCTTGGCACAAATAGAAAACGGCAGACCGCAGGTAGAGATTGCCTATGGGCGCAGTGTTTCCCCTGATGGTAATAAACGGGCGCAGGAACTGCTTTCCGAGGTGTTTGAGCCGCAGGCGGCACGTTGGCGCGGCGTCGGAACTGTGGAGGGCAGCGGTTATAAGATTTGCGATGCCTATAAGGACTTCGATGCCGAGCGATTGTTTGAAATAAAAACCGGTCCTGCCAAGGAGCCGGCAGGTTGTCGTTGCGGCGATGTGCTGCGCGGTATTATTAAACCCCCGGAATGCCCTCTGTTCGGGCGTATTTGCCTGCCTGAGCGCCCCACGGGACCATGCATGGTGTCGGGGGAGGGAGCTTGTGCCAGTTACTACCTTTTTGGCGAGACTATTTCAGCTGTTGAATAACCAAAAAAGACCATACAGAAGGAGATTTTGAAAATTAATAATGTACCATTGCCAGAGATAAGTCCTGCTTTTACGATTGAAGATGTTCACAAAATAAGGGAATGGCAATACGAAAAGCAAAAAGGCATGACGCCAGAAGAGATCTGCGAAGATATTCGCAACGATGCTGCCGGCTTTAAAGCTTTACTTGCTAAGCCTGTTGATCCAGCTATCCACGCAGAAGTAGAGCGTCGTTTGGCATCCGTCAAGAAATCCGTCAAGGTACTTGCCTAATTTTGCAAAGTCAACCGAAACGAATCCGATACGCAAAACCGATAATTGCCCAAGATAAGGAAATAAGTGATGGAAGAACGCATACTGATGGCCCATGGCAGCGGCGGTAAGCTAAGCCATGAATTAATCACACAATGCTTCGCAAGCAAACTGAACAATCAGTGGCTGTCGCGCATGGATGATGCGGCTGTCATTGACTGCGCTGGCGGACAATTAGCCTTTACAACAGACAGCTATGTGGTAACACCGCTTTTTTTTCCCGGTGGTGACATTGGCAAGCTTGCGGTATGCGGCACAGTGAACGACTTGGCTGTCAGCGGGGCAGTGCCGCAGTATTTAAGCCTTTCCTTCATTCTGGAGGAGGGCTTATTGTTCGCCGATTTGGAACGGGTCATTGATTCCATACAGCGTACCGCCGCAGAGGCAAATGTGGCTATTGTCACCGGTGATACCAAAGTCGTGCCTCACGGCAAAGCCGATGGGATATTCATCAACACGTCCGGAATCGGTCGGGTAATGCCCGATATTAGAGTTTCCGGTTCCAATGTCAGAGCTGGTGATGCGATTATCATCAGCGGCAATATTGGCGACCATGGCATGGCCATCATGGCTCAGCGCGAGGGATTGCGCTTCGACGGCGACCTTGCCAGCGACTGCGCGCCGCTCAATGCGTTAATTGCCGACATGCTGGATGTATGCCCGCAAATGCACTGTATGCGAGACCCTACCCGTGGAGGTGTTGCCACCACATTGAATGAAATTGCCGCGCAATCCGGCGTGGGCATGCTCATTGGTGACGATGCCGTTCCGGTGCGTCCGTCGGTGCGCGCTTTGTGTGAGATGCTGGGCTTGGACCCGTTGTATGTTGCCAATGAAGGAAAGCTTTTGGCTTTTGCCCCGGCGGATGCCGCTGAGAGCCTGCTTGGTGTCATGCATGCAAACAAATACGGGCGGGATGCCGCCGTAATCGGCACAGTTACCGCAGACAATCCGGGACAGGTAGTACTGCGCACCAAACTGGGAACGTCACGTATACTGGCCATGCTTGCAGGTGATATAATGCCGCGCATTTGCTGAGAGGTATCGGCAGAAAGGAAGGGAATAGTATGTACGCTTTTATTTCACGCATTGGCGAAAGGTTTAAGTGGTGCATAGCCCTTTTCTGGGTTGCGCTGGCGGCTATTCTATTTTTGGTTGCACCCAACCTCTCGGATGTTGGCGTTACAGACCAAAGCCAGTTTCTGCCAAGCGATACCGAGTCTGCCATGGCGAATGCCTTGGTCAAAGACAAGTTTGCCTCAGCCGACCAGAAAGCGACCTCCAGCGGTCTTCTGGTAATCCACAACACAGATGGTCTGTCTGCGGCCGATATGCAGCAGGCAGGACAGTTGCATGACTGGCTCGTATCAAACGCGGCACCGGACGGCATTGTTTCCGTGGTGTCGGTATATGAATCAGACGCATTGGGGGCCACCCTCATCAGTGCCGACGGCACAACCATGCTGATGACTCTTGATTTCGCCCATGGCGCCATTGACCCTGTTGTAAAGGATGCCATCAGGCAAATCCGCGCTTATGTCGGCTCAAATTTCCCTGACTCTGAAATCTATTTTTCAGGTGATACCGGACTTATGAATGACCTTTATAACTCGGTGCAACAGACCGTGGACCGTACAACGCTTGTTACGCTCATACTGGTAACAGTGTTGCTTTTAATAGCATATCGCTCCCCTGTGGCTATTTTACTGCCGCTGATTACCATTGGGTGCAGCTACCTTGTGGCAATCGGGCTGCTTGGTTTCATGGCACAGGCCGGCATGCAGGTTCCGACGCTGGCAGAGGCTTACCTTGTGGTCATCATTTTCGGTGTGGGCACGGACTACTGTTTGTTCATGGTATCGCGTTTCCGTGAGGAGTTGGCGCACTCGGAACGCAGCAAGGCACAACACGCAGCAATCTGTCATATCGGTCCCGTACTTGCTGCCAGTGCCCTCACGGTGATTGTGGTCTTCTTATCGCTTGGTATTTCGCGTTTCGGCATGAATCAAACCACCGGTTATGCCATGGCATTGGGGGTGGCCGTCACGTTGCTGGCAGGGCTTACGCTTACCCCAGCCCTTATTTCAATATTCGGGCGCAATGTTTTCTGGCCCGTGCGGCATTTGCCGGCGCAATCCGGCGGACGTTTCGGCTGGCATGCCATAGGAAAATGGGTCGCGGCGCATCCAACATGGGTTGCCGTGCCTATCACGCTATTGCTGCTACTACCCTATTTTGCCCTTCCCCGCATGTCGCTTTCTGCGAGAGTGGTTGATCAGATGCCGCAGAACGTGGAGTCTGTTTCAGGGTTTAATCATTTCAACGAGCGTTTCCCGGCGGGAGAGTTTTCCCCGTTGTATCTTATGGTACAACTGTCAGACGATAACGCATACAACGGCGACATTTCATATGGTGCCGAACTTGCGCTGCTGGCAAGCTCGCTCATGCATGTGGAAGGCGTGTCGCGGGTGGATTTTTACAATGCACCTGTCGCCGGCTTGCAGGAGTTCTCTGTACAAATACAGATGATAAAAGAGCAATTACCTCAGGGCGTTATGCCAGACGCGATGGGCTCTCTGCTCTCAATGCTTGGTGATGCCATGCAGGCATTGGCGCTGCAATACCCGGCTGTAATCCAAAGCCAAAATTTCACAACTGTGGCAGGAGCGCTGCAGCAAATGCAGACCGCGGGAGACCCGACGCAAATTGTATTACTGCTTACGAATTTAGTCTCAGGGCTCAATGGGCTTACGGATGAGTTTAATTTGGCCGTTGATACAGTTTTCAGCGCATCAATTAAAGCGACCTACTTCTCCACAGATAACACTGTGGCACGCATCAATGTTATTTTGCAGGGCAATCCTTATGCAACCGCAGCAACTAATACTGTGGATTCTCTGCGCGATGAAGCCCGCACCAGCCTTGCTTCTTTGCCTCTTCTGACTCAGGCCTCTGCATCCTCTTCCCTCGGCGGCGAGCCGGCCACACGGGCTGACATGCTAGACGTCAACAATAGTGATTTTGTCAGAGTTGCCATACTTGCCGTAATCGGCATATTAATCGTCATCATCTTATTGTTGCGCAGTGTGCTGGCGCCGCTGTATATGATTTTGACTGTGCTTTTGAACTACGGCACGACGCTCGGTATCGTCACGTGGCTTTTCATCACACTGATGCATAACGGCAGCATCGTGTATATGATTCCTCTGTTTATTTTCGTCATACTTGTGGCGTTGGGTGCGGACTACAACATCTTCCTTATGTCGCGCATCCGCGAAGAAGCGCATAAAATGCCCATAAAAGATGCCGTGGCCAACGCGGTCGGCGGAACCGGTGGTGTTATTACCGCCTGCGGCATCATACTGGCAGGCACGTTTGCTACATTGATGACCTCATCCATGCCGGTTGTGTTCCAAATAGGTGCGGCAATAGGCATTGGAATTCTTATCGATACGTTCTTAGTGCGTGCCCTGCTTGTTCCAGCTATTGCAACCATTTTGGGGCGCTATGGCTGGTGGCCGTCGCGGTTGTCTGCATCAGTACCTACTAAAAAGCAGAGGTAGGCACGTACTGCTTTCTACTCGTAACTTTGACTAGTTATAGTAGCCGTGGCATAATAGCCGTTTCTGTACAACTGATAACACTGGTTGTGATGCGCTATGTCCCGTTTCCTGTAAGATAGCCAAGCACGAAGAGATAGGTTTTTATAAGATGGATACCGCCGCACCGCAAAGTTTTCATGCCCTGCCCAAGCATAAGATAGTCTTTACCATGGTTGGCGTACTGCTGGCCATGTTTATGGGCTCGCTTGACCAGACTATCGTTGATACGGCCATGCCGCGCATCGTTGCTGACCTTTCCGGGTTTGAGCACTATACATGGATTATAACGGTATATATCATTGCCTCAGCCATTGCGGTACCCATCGTTGGCAAGCTGACCGACATGTTCGGGCGCAAGCCTTTTTACCTTGGCGGGATTATTATTTTCACCATCGCCTCCATCTTTTCCGGTCTGAGCCGAAATATGCCGGAGCTCATCATCTTCCGCGGCATACAGGGTCTTGGTGCCGGTGCCATGATGGCTAATGCTTTCATCGTAATTTCCGATATTTTCCCGCCTTCCGAGCGCGGTAAATATCAGGGACTTATAAGCGGCGTGTTCGGCATGTCGGCCATCATTGGACCTACGCTGGGCGGACTTATTACAGACAGGTTATCGTGGCACTGGATTTTCTATGTGAATGTCCCTTTGGGGATTATAATAATTATCCTGTTTACCTTCTTCTTTCCATATATTCGGCCCAATGCAAAACGCGGCAAGATTGATTTTCCCGGAATGGTTACGCTGTCGCTTGGTGTGATGTCGCTGCTGCTGGCTCTTTCATGGGCAGGCGGGCAATATCCGTGGCTGTCATTTCCGGTTATTGGGCTTTTGTCCCATTTTGTGCTGATGCTGCTGGCATTTTTATACATTGAATCACACAGTAGCAACCCGCTTATTCCTCTGTCGCTATTTCGCAACCGCATCATCTATATAGCTGAGATTGTGGTATTTATGACAGCCATCGGCATGTTTGCCGCCATCATATTCGTGCCGTTGTTTTTTCAGGGTGTGCTGGGGGCCACTGCCACCATCAGCGGCGGATTTCTTACTCCTATGATGCTGGGGCAGGTAACCGGAAGTTTTACGTCGGGGCAGCTATTGTCGCGTACCGGAGGGCATTATCGCATGCAGGGTTTTATGGGATTGCTTATTATGTGCGTTGGTGTATTCCTGCTTACACGCATGAGCCCATCGACCGGCTATGGCATTGCCGTTGTAAATATCGTGCTAACCGGCTTTGGACTTGGCATGACCATGCCTTTATACACTATTGCCGTGCAAAACGCCGCGCCTTACCGCATGCTGGGCGTGGCAACCTCCACCGTCCCGTTTATCCGCTCCATCGGCGCATCCATGGGACTGGCTATTTTTAATCCCATTTTGAACAGCCAGTTTGCAAGCCATTTTACCTCAGGGCTGCCGCAGGCCGTTAAGGATATTTTACCTGCGGAACAAATCGAGGGATTAACACGTAATCCGCAATTGCTAATGAATGCGGAAACAGAAGCCGGCATCAAAGAAGTCCTCATGCATGCATCACCGCAGGGCGAGCAGCTGTTTGAGCAGTTACAGCAAAGTGTCAGGGAAGCACTGAGCTCAGCCATACATCACATTTTCATCATCGCGTTTGTGGCCGTAATAATTGCCGTACTGGTGCACTTTTTCATCAAGGAAATACCCCTGCGCAAGGACCATGGCAGTGGCTGATGGGGCGGTTTCTGCGCCCTTTGCTTCTTGGTTGCAGAACTTGTCTAGCCAAATTAAGCCAAGATGTGTATAATGGAGCCCGTTAAATTTTCAAATACTGGAAAAGGAGTTTAAGGTTATGCCAGCTTTATTCTGGATTGTGCCTGTAGCCGGCGTACTCACAGTGCTGTTCGTGCTGTGGCTGGTGCGCGACGTGCTAAAACATGACCGTGGCACACCAAAGATGCAAGAGATCGGTGATATGATTTTTCAGGGTGCTTGGGCTTTTCTCAAGCGCCAATATAGCACTATCGCCGTATTCTCCCTTATCATCGCCGTAGTCATTGGCGTATTGGTCGGTGTCTTAGGCGGAAGTGAGTCCGGTTATACCGGATTTGCTATCGCATGGCGCACGGCGGTGGCTTTCCTGGTGGGTGCCGCATGTTCGGCTGTTGCCGGTTTTGTGGGAATGTACATCGCTGTTAAGTCAAATTTGCGCTGCGCCTCAGCTGCCCAAAAAAGTCTGAATGATGCGGTTAACGTCGCCCTGCGCGGCGGCGGTGTAGCAGGCTTCCTCATTACGGCCCTGTCTCTTATCGGTGTTACTGTCATTTTCTTTGCCTTCGGCGGATATGACAAGCCTGATATCGCCCCGCATTTGATTATCGGGTTTGGCTTCGGCGCCAGCTTCGTCGCCCTTTTTGCCCAGCTTGGCGGCGGTATTTATACCAAAGCGGCCGATGTGGGCGCTGACCTTGTCGGTAAGGTTGAGTCCGGCATACCTGAGGATGACCCGCGCAATCCGGCCGTGATTGCCGACCTCGTTGGCGATAACGTAGGCGACTGCGCCGGCCGCGGTGCCGATCTGTTTGAGTCCACCGCTGCTGAGAGCATTGGTGCCATGATTTTGGGTATTGTGCTCTATGTCGCGACCGGCAGTATCGTTTGGATTTTGTTCCCGCTGGTTGTGCGCGGCTTTGGCATGATTGCCAGTATGGTTGGTTTGCTCACGGTGAAGGCCAAAGAGAACGAAAACCCCATGAGTGCGCTAAACCGCGGCTATTACGTTTCCATCGCGCTGGCCATCATTGGACTGTTTGTCAGCGTTTATTTCATGTTCCATGATCAATTGGCCGGCAAGGAAATGTGGCTCTTCGGCGCCGGTATGGTGGGCATTATTGCCAGCGTCATTGTGGTTTATGTCACGCAATACTACACCGAGTTCCGTTTCCGCCCGGTGCGCGATATCGCCGAGGCCTCTAAAACAGGTCCTGCAACCAATATCATCGCCGGTATGTCAGTTGGTTTTGAAACCACTTTCGCAACCGCAGTCATTATTGGTATTTCACTTATTTTGTCTTACTGGTTCGGCACCAAAAGCGGTATTGACGGAGCCGGTGTTTTCGGTACGGCTGTGGCCACCATGGGTATGCTCATGACCTGCCCCTACATCCTCACAATGGATACCTTTGGTCCCATTACCGACAATGCCAACGGCATCAATGAAATGGCCGGTGCCGGTCCCGAGGTACGCCGCATAACAGATAAACTGGATGCGGTTGGTAATACTACCAAGGCACTCACCAAGGGTTATGCCCTTGTTTCAGCCGGGCTTGCGGCTTTCCTGCTCTTCCAGGCTTATCTGGATCAGGTCGCTTTCATTCAGGGAGCTGAAGTCGGACACAGTGTAGTAGACCTGGCCCAAATTGAGGTTTTTGTTGGCGCTCTTCTGGCCGCCATGGTAGTTTTCCTTTTCAGCGCCATGTCCATCAAGGCTGTTGGCAAGACTGCCAGCAAAATCATTGAGGAAGTCAGGCGCCAGTTCCGCGCTGACCCCGAAATTCTCAATCCCAAAGATCCGTCCAATCCACACAAACCGGATTATGCCAAGGCGGTTGATATCACAGCCAAGGCCGGTATGCGCGAGATGATTGCCCCGGGATTGCTGCCTATTTTGGCACCTGTGATTGTGGGCTTGGTATTCCGCTGGATGGATTATGACGCGCCAATGGTAGTGGCCGGTTTCCTCATGGTTGGCACAATTGTCGGCATTATGATGGCCTCTTTCATGAACAATGGAGGCGGTGCCTGGGATAATGCTAAGAAGATGATTGAGGACAATCAGCTTAAGGATGAGAACGGCAATGTCTTGGGCAAGAAAACAACGGCCCATGCCGCCGCGGTTGTCGGTGACACCATCGGCGACCCGCTGAAGGATACGGCTGGTCCGTCACTTCACGTACTCATCAAACTGCTGGCAACTGTTACCTTGGTGTTAGCACCTCTTTTCATCAAATAGAAGCTTATACGTACTGATTTTAGGGGGCGGCAATAATGCCGCCCCCTTTCATTTTGTCCTTTACTTTGCCTTTACGCCGCGATGTTATAATATAGGCATTCGATATGCGTATTTTAGTTGTAGAAGACGAGCAGGCATTGGCACAGGCGCTGGCACATGGTCTGTCGCGTTACGGTTATTCCGTTGACACGGCATACGACGGCGAGACAGCGCTGGTGATGGCTGAGGTTAATGCTTATGACTTGGTGTTGCTTGATCTTAACCTTCCTAAAATGGATGGGCTGGAGGTATGCCGCCGCCTGCGTGCTGCAGGCTCACGGGTCGGCATTCTCATGCTAACGGCCCGCTCCGGGCTTGAGGAGCGCGTCACCGGTTTGGATAGCGGAGCGGATGACTACCTTGTTAAGCCATTTCAGTTTGCTGAGTTGCTGGCTCGCGTGCGCGCCATATTGCGCCGCGATGGAGAAACGCGCAGTGCCGTCCTGCAATCAGGCAGTCTGGTGCTTGATCAAAACACTATCAAGGTATTTGTTGACTCAACGGAAATTCGGCTTACTGCGAAGGAGTTTGGCATACTTGAGTACCTTTTGCGCAATGCATCACGCGTAGTAAGCCATGAAGAGTTGCTTGAGCATGTTTGGAATGATGACGCCAATATGCTCACGCAGACGATCAAGGTGCACATCAACAACATTCGCAAAAAGCTGGCGGCCGCAGGTGATGCCGAGCGCATCGCCACTGTCAAAGGTCGCGGATATATTGTGAGTTAATGCATATGGAACAAACTGCACCACCCAAAACGGAATCCTCTTTTAGACTACCTATTTTCGTGAAAAGCATTCGCTTTCATCTGACTTTGGTTTATTCGGTTTTTCTTGTGTGTATACTGATTGTTATGAACATCGGTATTTACTCGGTTTATACAATGTCACTTTCGGACGTCTCAGAAATACGGGTTCCTTTTGGCGATATGGTGGCCTGGCAAAATGCCATACATGCAGAAAGAGAAGAGAACCTCAAAAATTTACGCGACTATTCAGTTCTGGGAACATGTTTGGTTCTGGTCGTCGGTGCAATCGGAGGGTATTTCATAGCAACCCGTATGCTAAGACCAGTTGATGAGGTTTCATCACTTGCCTCACGCATCTCGGATACCAATCTAAAAGAGCGCATCAAGCGCAGCGGTCCGGATGATGAGATCAAACGTCTAGCAGATACCTTTGACAGCATGCTGGAGCGCCTTGAGAATTCCTTTGAGTTGCAAAAGCAGTTCATTCAGGACGCATCTCACGAGTTGCGTACGCCGCTGGCTATCGCCCAGACCAACATTGAGGTACTGGAAATGGAAGAGGCAGCAACAAAAGAGGACTATCAGCAGATGGTTGATCTGCTTAAGATGAGCCTTGAGCGCATTAAGGACGTCAGCAATTCCCTGCTACTGCTTTCCGACGGCACGGCTCTGCCAAATCAAATGACGCAGGTGGACATACAAAAGCTACTTGGTGAAGTATATGACGAAATGGGACTGAAAGTACGGACAGCGGGGCTGAGGTTTGACTGGCAGCCACATGACGCGACTTTGCCCGTGCGCGGGGATGCTTTGCGTTTGAAGCAGGTTGTAATCAACCTTGTTGATAACGCCGTAAAGTATAACAGCACCGGCGGCATGGTAAAAATGGAAGCATTGCGCGAGGGCAACTCAGCCATTATTGCGATAAGCGATGGCGGTATTGGCATACCTGCTGCGGATTTGCCTCACATCTTCGACCGCTTTTTCCGCGTCGACAAATCGCGCTCACGCGAACGCGGCGGCAGCGGATTGGGCTTGGCTATTGTTAAGAAAATCGTAGAAGACCACGGCGGAACTGTTACGGCACAAAGCCCGGGTGGGCAAGGCAGTGTTTTCCGCATCAAACTTCCTCTTTGGCAGCACTAATTCGGCATTTTTTACAATGCGAATGTGTTAGCATTTCCTCATCATGCATATTTCTGCATAAAACGCTACCTCAGGACGTTTAGAAGCATAACTTTACCGTCGCTTTACAATGCGCATGTTACACTGCCAAAAAACATATAGAAAGTTAATTCTGTTTGTGCAAAATACTACGCAGGAGCTAGAAATGAAAACTCAATTGTTAACAATACGTAAAGCATGGCTGCCGTTTTTGCTGGCATTGATGCTGGGCATATCAACACTGGGCGGATGCAGCCTGTTAAGTGTTACCCAACCGGCTGTTTCAACCGAGCCTGAAGTCGTCTATCAGACGTATCTGGTGTTACCCAATCTGGCCGATGTCATCGCCAGGGTGCGCCCGTCGGTTGTTTCAATTAGTACCGAGACTCCCGGATATGATTTTTTTCGTGGGGCATATACGATACAGGGAGCCGGTTCCGGATGGATTGTTGACCCGAATGGGCTGATTGTCACCAACAACCATGTTGTTGAGGGTGCCAGCGTCGTATCGGTTACATTAGAGGACGGGCGTATCTTTTTTGCTCAGGAAATTTATGCGGATGCTTTATCTGACCTTGCCGTAATAAAGATTGCTGCCAGCGACTTGCCGGCAGCTACGCTTGGCATCTCCAATACCTTTGATTCAAGTGTTGAGTTTAATAACACCTTAGCAGCGCCATCGTCAGGTACTTTAAATACCCATCCTTTGCGCATGGGTGACTGGGTCGTTGCACTGGGCAATTCGCTTGGAATGGGCATCAGTGCCACAAAGGGAATCGTCAGTGCCACCGGTATTTCTGTTACTTATGGCGGGAATGTGCTGTATAACCTTATACAAACCGACGCCGCCATCAACAATGGTAACTCCGGCGGACCGCTGGTGAATCTAGCCGGCGAAGTTGTCGGTATTAGCAGTGCTAAGGTTTCGGCTGTAGGTGTGGAAGGCATGGGATACGCCATAAGCATAGATGAGGCTTATCCGATTATTCAACAGCTTATTGAAAACGGGTATGTTTTACGCCCTGATATTGGCGCTGCCCTGTACACCGTGAACAAAACAATCGCCAGCATCTATAACCTCGCGGTTGATTATGGTGCGCTCGTCACACAGGTGACGCGCAATGGACCTGCTGACAGTGCAGGGCTGCGCTCAGGTGACGTTATCGTAGCGGTGGATGATATTGCGGTTTACAGCGCTGAGGGCTTAAAGCGCACCTTGCAGTCATACGAGATCGGACAGGAAATACGACTCACCTACTATCGCGATACAAAAAAGAGAATGGTGGATGTCATTCTTGTGGAGGCATAAAACTATTTTGCCAAAGCTCGTCTTAAACAAGCGGCAAATAGAGGCTAATATGAAAACTAAGAATTACCCGGGTGCTAAAATCAAACCTGAGGCTTCAACAGATCTTCAGATTGTTTCTCTGCCAGAAAACGTCTTTGACAATATGCGCTGGAAATTGGGCGGTTGTCCGCGTTGCTATGGCGACTTGTTCCTTGATTCAGAGGACGGACAAACACTGGGACACTGCCTGCAATGCGGGTATGTCGGAGTGCGCATGGAGGCTATGAATTAGGCAATACCGGCAAGTGGTGAAACGTCACTTAAGATACCTGAGTATTACCGCACGGTAACGCTTTTTGCCAAATTCCGCGGTCTGTCAGGATCTTCACCTCTTGCCAATGCTGTAAAATAAGCCAGTTCCTGAAGTGGCACAATCGTCACAAAAGGATAAAGAATGTCCTCGACCTTCGGGACCTTGCACCACTCGTCAAATGCGCTATGAGCCCTATCCGAAACCCCGATTATAAATGCCCCTCTTGCTTTTGCCTCTTCTACGTTACAAAGCGTATCATCAAATGTGTAATCATCCGGACAAATGGCAACTATTGGAGTGCCTTTTTCAATTAATGCCAGCGTGCCGTGCTTTAGCTCACCTGCCGGCATACCCTCGCCATGCACATATGATACCTCTTTCATTTTAAGTGCTGCCTCCATGGCAATATGGAAGTTACTGCCGCGGGCGATGAAATAACATGCATTGTGTCCTGCAATATAACGCGCCAGGGGCTCGGCATGCTTGAGGTTCGTTTCAAAGGAAAGTTCTACCAGCGGAATAATATGCTTAAGCTTTTGGATAATCTCCTCTTGCTCCCCAGAAAGATAGTGGCTTAAAAGTGTCAGTACTGTAATCTGCGCCATATAGCTTTTGGTTGCTGCAACGGCATTTTCCGCCCCACACTTCAGCGGAAAAACGATATCCGAAAGGCGCGCAAGTTGTGAGGCTTGGTGGTTTACAAGCGATATGACCTTGGTCTGTCTTGCACGCGCAGTACGCACCCCAAACAGCACGTCGGCAGTTTCGCCGCTTTGCGAAAGTGCGATAACCACGCTGCCCGGACGCAAGGCATCGGCAAAATACTGGAACTCAGAGCCGATTATTACCTCACTCATACGCTTGCCTATACGCGAAAAGAGGTAGCGCCCCATAAGAGCGGCATGGCGCGACGTTCCGCAGGCTGTAAAGATTACATTCTGCGCTTCACTTATTATTTTGGCGGCTTCCTGCATGTCTGGAACGCTTTGTTCAATAGCCTGCTCAAGAACACGCGGCTGCTCGCGTATTTCACGCATCATATAATGCTCAAAGGCATTATCGCACGTGACGGCAGAAACCTGTCGCGGTAGCGTTTCACAATGCTTTTCCATTGCGATGCCGGCACTGTCATAGAAAACAAAGCCCTGAGGTGTTACCTCGGCAATTTGCCCGTCTTCCAAGGCAAATAACTGATTGCAGCCATCCGGCAATGAATTGACGTCGCTTGAGGCTGCGTACCCTGCAACCACCCGCCCCAGCAACAGCGGCACTTCACGAGCACAGGCAAAAAAACTGTCTGGGTTGTGGCGGCTTATTACCAAAAAAGCGAATACTCCGCGCAACTCGGCTATTGTTGCCGCAATCGCTGTCACCATGCTGCCTTTCTGGCGGTAGAAATGCGCTAAAAGGCATGGTATGACCTCTGTATCGGTTGTCGATGCAAAGGAGCATGTGCTTTCAAGGCTGCTGCGCAACTCTCTGGCATTATCTACAATGCCATTGTGTACTACGGCGATGTTATTGCCCCCGTCAAGGTGTGGATGAGCGTTTATCTGTGTTACGTCGCCATGGGTAGCCCAGCGTACGTGACCAATGCCGACATGCCCCGAAAGCCTCGAAAGATGGTGTTGCCGATCCACCTCCTCCAGTTTTCCGGCGTCTTTCTTATAATGCAAAAGCCCGTCGTGTATCGTGGCTATACCGGCTGAGTCATAGCCTCGATACTCAAGCTTCTTCAGTCCGTCAAGGATGAATTGGGCCGCCTGCCCGTCTCCGTTATATCCAACTAATCCACACATACAATTATGTAAAATAACACGGTCAAAATATTTTCAGATATTATAGCTGCTCTTTGCGCAACTGCGCATCGTCCATAACACTGCCATACACAGCAACGCCAGGCCATATGCGTGCGTGGTTGCCGATGACGCATCCGGCGTTGATGCTTACGTTTATGCCAGTCTGCACGCCATCGCCGAGTATGGCACCAAATTTGATGCGCCCGGTAGGAATACCATCGACAGTCACAGGCTCCTTATCAAAGCGCATGTTGGCAATCTTGGTGCCGGCACCAAGGTTACAGTTTTCTCCAATGACACTATCCCCGACATAGTTCAAATGCGGAATTTTGCATCCGCGCATGATTATGCTGTTTTTGATTTCAACAGCATTTCCAATGCGACAGTTATCACCAATAGCCGTTGCCGGGCGGATAAAGCAATTTGGACCAATGTCGCAGTTTTCCCCTATGACCACCGGTCCCGCGATATAGCTGCCTGCGCGCACAATGCTTCCCGTACCTATATTGCAAGCTCCCTCAATGTGTACGTTTTCCTCAATAATGCCTTGATTATTGGAAATTAGCCGTGAAAGCGCGCATGCATTGGCATCCAGCAAATCCCACGGATAGCTGATATCGTGCCAGCTTTCCAGCTTGGCGCAGCATACAGGCATGCCTTGTTCGATGAGAAGTTGTAACGACTGCGTCAGTTCTATTTCGCCGCGGGACGACAGCGGCGTTTGGTCAATGGCTGCGAAAATGTGCTCATTTAGCGTATATGCCCCGGTGTTAACCATCTGCGCTGAAGCAACAACAGGCTTTTCCAAGATGCGACACACTTTGGCGTCATTTTCTTCAACAACGCCAAACCCGGCAGGGTTGGATACTTCCTTCACACCAATGGTAATGCCTTCCGCTCGCACCAATTGCTGTATATCAGCTGCAGAAAGAAGCATATCACTGTTAAATACAATGAAATTTCGGCGAACATTGTCTTGCACTGTTCGCACCGCAGCACCTGAGCCGGATGGAGTTTCCTGACAGCGATAAGTTATCTTTACTCCAAGTTTCGACCCGTCACCGAAATAATTTTTTATGACATCGCCATTGTTGCCAGTTACAAGAATGAAATCGTTTATGCCCGCCTGTTGAGCCTCAATTATGATATGCTCAATGATGGGCTGATTTGCCACGCATATCATACCCTTGGGACGTGCCTTGCTCAGTGGCAGCATACGCTGCGCTTTACCTGCGGCCAGTATGACAGCTTGCGTGATGCGTGGTTCCTTGTTATCTGACATTGTGCTAACTCATTTCCTCTTGTGTGCGCCTGCGCCATTTTGAGCATGTGACTGATCCATCAAAACATGTGAGCGCCATGCAATCCGCTCAAAAATCGCAATCCACAGACAGTATAGCATGCAACCAAAGTAGTCATCTGAGAGCAGGGAGTTCGTTCTCAGTGGAAAACCCTACACAACAAAGCAAGCCCACCGGATAACCGTGGGCTTGTGAAATTATGGGATGTTGCTATTTACCAGACTTCTTTTCGTTCAAGAGCACTGGACACGTGACCGCATGTATTGCACTTGTAATCATCCGAGTCAAAAACCATTTCATCGCGACATATAGGACAGGGCTCACCAACACGAGCGCGTACATATCCACACTGCAGGCAGTGCTCTACCCAGCTATACTCATCGATATCCAAAAAAATATCGCCGCCGCAACGGGGGCAGCATTTTGCTTTCCACTTAGACATTAACCTCTCCGTTTTCAAACTCAACAGAAATCATAATCATTGGGTTGGTAATCAAAAATTTGTTCCATATGTTTTTGTGCATAACACAAGAATAGAGCAGGCACAACACACAGGCTGAATTCACACAAAGGCGGGAGTATAGCGGATTAGTTATGCTTCGTCAAGTATGATTTCAAAAGGACAACTGATAGCATTTGACGGGCATACAGCCTCACATAGCCCACAACCGGCGCATTCGTCTGCACCGACAAACGAAATAACCAACCCAACTACCTGCAGGCCGCCTCTTGTACACACACTGGCGCACAAGCCGCAGCCGGTACACAATTGCCGAACTATCTCAGGCCGCGACATTCTTTCACCATATGCCGAATTTTATTGAAGCGCTGCGAAAAAATCTGTAACTCAGGTATCACTTTATAACCCCCACTCCACAATCTGCTCAAGTCCCTTCTTATTGCGTATAGCAACCTGATGGAGGCGTATTTCTATCATACCTGTGTTTTCCAACTCTTTTAGCGAGCGCGCAACCACCTCACGTGCCGTGCCTGCCAAGGCAGCCATTTCACGCTGCGTAAGCCGTATGGCCGGTAGTGAAGAGGGTTCAGAGAGATTATCAAGCAGTATTCTGGCCACGCGGCTTGTTACACTGCGAAACGACAAATCTTCGACCAGCGAAATCAGCGAACGGATGCGCTGTGCCAACAACCTGTTGATGTTACGCGCAAGCTTGGGGTAATTGCGAAGTGTGAGATCAAGGTCATCGCGGGTAATGCCATATAGCGTTACTGCGCCCAAAGCTTGAGCATCCATAGGTATTGGCCCATCATCGCAAATCGGTACAACATTAAACAGTTCTCCCGGACGGACGAGACTGATGACTTGTTCCTTGCCATCAATCGATGTCTTAAACAGTTTTACAACCCCTTCTGCAACGAAAAACAGTGTACTTGTCTCATCGCCTTCCGTTAGCACCATCTCGGCACGCGGCAGTTTTTTCTCAAACATGCGCCGGCTGATGGCATCCAACTCCGGGAGGGGCACATCGGCAAATACTGCAGATGCCTGTAAAAACTCAAGTTTGGTCATAACAATACGCAGACAGCTTACCTCAGTGCCATATCCTGTGCCAGCGTTACGAGTGTGCGCACAGGTATGCCCGTTGCACCTTTGGTTATATAGCCATGTTCCTTGTCAGACTGGTTAACCCCGGCGATGTCCATATGAACCCATGGGGTATTTTCAGCAAATTCACCTACGAACATTGCGGCGGTGATGGTACCTGCCGGACGCCCGCCGACATTCTTGAGGTCGGCCACATCGCTTTTATTCTGCTCTTTATATTCATCAAACATAGGCAGCTGCCAGGATAACTCGCCTGTCTTCTTTCCGGCTGCAAGAACTCTGTCCGCCAAAGCCTGGTTATTGGTAAGAACGGCGCTGGCCACATGCCCTAATGCCACGATACAGGCACCTGTTAGGGTTGCAACATCCACAATATGTTTTGCTTTTATCTTAGCATTGACATAGGCAACGGCATCGGCTAGGGTAAGACGACCCTCGGCATCGGTTGAGATAACCTCAATGGTTTTGCCATTCATGGCCTGCACCACATCGCCGGGTTTGTAAGCTGTACTGCTGGGCATATTCTCCACTGCCGCCACAACGGCACTTACATTGAGTTTGGGCTTAAGCTGAGCAATCGCTGATATAGCAGCAATTACGGATGCCGCACCTGCCATATCGCCTTTCATATCACCCATACCGTCAGATGGTTTAAGCGAAATGCCTCCTGAATCGAATGTGATACCTTTGCCTATTAGCGCCAAATCGACAGAGGCCGTTGATTTGCCTTTGTAAGACATGATTATGAACTTAGGAGACTGGGCACTGCCCTGTGCTACGGAAAGAGCGGCATGCATACCCAAGGCCGCCATCTCTTCCTTATCCATGACGGTGATTTCCAGCTTGTGCTTTTTTGCTATGTCTTTTGCGACAGCTGCTATATCGGCAGGATACATGAAATTGCTGGGCTCATTTGCCATGTCACGTGCCAGTATGGCCGCCTCCGCCATTATGCGCCCTGTTTCAATGCCCGCATTAACAATCGAAACATCAGATGCATCACACATAAGCATAACGCATGTTATTTCGGCGTAGTCAGGTTTCTTGGTTATATGGCGCCTGAAAGTATAAAGCCCAAGGTACGCTCCTTCGGCAAGCGCCTGTGCCCGCTCAGATGCAGAGAGAGACGCCCCTTCACCCAGAAGCTGGGATGCGATAAGCGCAGCTTTGCTTTTGCGCAAGGCACGACATACAGCACCGAAAGCACGACGGAGTTTCTCGCTTGTTAAATCATCTTTCTTGCCAAGCCCCAACACCACTATCAGACCTGCTGAAATGCCCGCAGGGGCATGGAAAGCCTCATACTCGCATAACTTGCCGCTAAGACGCCCAAATGCGACAGATTGGGCCATGACCCCGCCCAGCTTTTTATCAAGTGCAGCTAGTTCTGCAGAAAGTTTCTTTTCGCCTTCATACAAACCGAAAACCAGCGCGTCAGCACTTTGTTTTTCCAGATTGGCAGATGATACTTTAATTTGCATTGCTTTCTCCTCAAATAAAGGTTCAACCTGTTTATAGCATATTTGGCACAAACCTGTCATCAACGAAAAATGATAAACTATTGTACGCTACAGGTACGAAATGGGATTTGAGTTAGTCATCCAAGAAAAACTTTTGAAAGTGATCCTGACAGAATGAACCTTAGTAAATCGAGATACTGCAAGGGTATACAGTGCCCAAAAATGCTGTGGATGGATGCAAACATGCCTGAGCGCTTTGACCAGTCGGTGCTGGATATAAACAGGCTGAGCACCGGTACTGCTGTGGGTGATTTGGCTATGGGAGCCTTTGGACAATTCGTTGAGGTGCCATTTTCACGAAACAAGGACAAAATGACCGCCGAAACACAGCGGCTGCTGAGCAGAGGGACAAGCATAATAGCCGAGGGGGCCTTTTCATTTGAAAACAACTTCTGCGTAGCGGATATCTTGCGCTCTGTAGAAGACGGATATGAGTTGACTGAGGCCAAAAGTTCCACATATTCTGCGAACATTGGTCCGGAAAAGGTTAAGCCTATCTATTTTGACGATATGGCATATCAGACCTATGTCCTGACGCATTGCGGGCTGAAAATCAACAGAGTTTATATCATGCAGTTAAATCGCGATTATGTCAGGCTGGGAGAGTTGGATATACAAAAGCTGTTTGTTTTAACCGACTGCACCGAGCAGGTCCTCGACTTGCAGCATGGTCTAGCTGGAAACATCGAAAGAATTAAGGCAATTTTGGCACAGCGAAACGAACCGGATATCCCCATCGGCAACAGATGCAATAGTCCATATGAATGCGGGTATAAAGGCTGGTGTTTGCGTAATTTGCCGCACGACAACGTGTTTCAAATCGGCTGGGGAATGTTCGGAAGCAAAAAGGATGAAGCTTACAATGCCGGAATAGTTACCTTTGATGACATCCTAAACAGCGGTATTAAACTCTCGGACAAACAAGCGCGCCAAGTCATAACGACTGTGCAGAACCTGCCACCGCATATAGACAGCGAGGCTATAAATGCCTTCCTCGGCAAAATCACGTACCCCTTGTGTTACCTTGATTTTGAAACGTGCCAACAACCCGTTCCGTTGTGGGATTATGTGTCGCCATATGAGCAGCTTCCGTTCCAGTATTCACTACATACTCAGGACACTCCCTGCGGCATAGCAACACACAAAGAATTCTTGGGCAAGGAAGGAACCGACCCGCGCAGACCGCTGGCTGAAAGACTATGCGCCGATATTCCTCGCGGCGCCAGCGTACTGGCATACAATATGGGGTTTGAAAAAGGGTGCATAAAGGCACTGGCGCTTATGTTTCCCGACTTGTCAGAGCAATTAATGAGCATCCACGACGGAATAATCGATCTTGCCGAGCCGTTTCAGTCTGGTGCGTATTACTGCCGTGAAATGGGCGGCTCTTACTCAATTAAGTCAGTGCTTCCTGCCTTTTTCCCCGATGACCCGGCGCTGGATTACCACGCCTTAAGCATGGTTCACAACGGCAGTGAGGCCATGGCGGCTTTCGCCGACTTGCACAATAAGCCGCCGGAGGTAATCGCCAAAACCCGCACGGCCCTGCTGGCTTATTGTAAATTGGATACGCTGGCCATGGTGAAAATAATGGAAAAGCTGTACAGGACTGTTAATGGGTAACAATGCTGTAAAAACGAATGTGCTTTTACCTGCCAAGTTTTATGGAGGATGCTTACATGCCTAGAGCGACAACAAAGACGGATTTGGTTAAGACCGCAAACGAACAATTTAATGCTTTATGGAAGCTGATTGATTCATTGTCGGGTGACGGGCAGAATGCGTCGTTTAATTTTGGCAATGACTTCGTGCTAAAACAGAAAGAAGCGCACTGGGGGCGTGACAAGAATGTGCGCGATGTGTTAGTGCACCTTTATGAATGGCATAAGCTGTTGCTAAACTGGGTGAGATGCAATAAAAGCGGCGTTTCAGAACCATTCCTTCCCAAGCCTTATAACTGGAAAACATACGGGCAGATGAATGTTGAATTCTGGCAAAAACACCAAACCACGCCATATGAGTTGTCGCAAAAAATGCTCAAGGAAAGCCATGCAGAGGTAATGGAAATGATTGAAACATTCTCAGATGATGAGCTGTTTGAAAAAGCCCATTTTGCATGGGTCGGCACGTCTTCCTTGGGTAGCTATTGTGTCTCCGTGACATCAAGCCACTACGATTGGGCGATGAAGAAGATTAAGCAACACATTAAAACCTGTGAAAAACCAGCATAGTTAACAGTTCTCGGGCTGCAAATATCATGCCGCAAAAGTAAATGGGCACAATGCTTCTTTCCCATAACCCCAACCTAATAATGTGCGCTGCGCAAAAATCCCGCGACCAGCGCACACAACACATATGTGCCGTTAATCAACAGATTTGCCGTAAAAATATCCCTCATATGCTGACCGCGCTGTTCCGGGGTTAATCTGGCGGCAATCAGACTCTTCACACTTTGCCAGCCGGCAACCAGACCCAGCGGGAGGATAAACCATCCGTCCCTGAAGTTTGTTATTGATAATACTATTACAGCCCCAATCCATGACAGCATAAACACGCGATGCATGATACGAGCCTTGGATCGCCCCAGCAACATAGGCAATGTTTTTCGCCCGACTGTGCCGTCCCTCTCAATGTCGCAGGTATTATTTGTCAGCATAATTAAGCATATGCCAAGCATAAGCGGCAGGCATAGGTAAAACATGTTCCAGTACATATCCCCCGTGAGTGCCGCAAATACAGCGAAAGGCAG
The DNA here is from genome assembly GCA_009784845.1 of Dehalococcoidia bacterium. The sequence continues at coordinate 21,357 of WQXK01000004.1, forward strand.
TAAAATACCCATCACAACGCCTGATGCAAACTCACCAAGCGGCATATACGACAATGGTTGCGGTCCGGCAGAATATGCCAATACAGTAACCGTCCCGATAAATCCAATTACAAACGGCACGTAATTCGTAACGCATACGACATACGCACCCAGCGCCAGTGCTGTCAGTAAATAACAGACCCCTACCAAGCGGACTGTTCTGGGTTCAAAGCTGTTGTACACCAAAACAGCATCGTCTCTTTCCGGTGAGTTTTCAAGCGTGTCTGTCCCATGGATAAAATCATAATAATCGTTCAAAGAATTCACAGCTGAGTGCATTAAAACCGCCGCAATCAGCAAAACGTAAAACATTGGCACAGAGAAAGCCCCTATTCCCAAAGCCAGCACGCTGGCAAATAACACAGGAATAATAGAGGCCGGAGCCCACGAATGCGGGGCTGCCAATAAGTATATGGCCTTGGGAGTTATTTTCTGATAACCCGTCTTCTCTCTGCTCATTTATCTTCAAAAACTGTCATTATCCACCAAACATTTGTCTTCAAAGTTTAACATCAAAACAGTGCCAAGCATTCAGCTCAATCACAAGTTACTTGCCGCCTATTGTTTTGTTGAGGCATCAATCAATTTCTCCGTGCTTCTAAATGCAACATAAGCTTAATTGATATTAGCATTGCAATTGGAGCATTTTTTGGTTTCAACATCGCACAGCGATTGGCAGAAAGGGCATCGCACTTTGATGACCTCGGTTGTTTGGACGTTATTTGTTTTGCCTCCATCGTCAAACAGGCTTTTAATCAAAATTATGACAAGTGGTATTACACCAAAAATAACCAATGCTATAACCAATATCCAAACACCTACATCACCCATATCACGCCTCGCACTTTAATAAATTTATATGGTCATCCAATATCCGCATTGCAGCGCGGACAAACCTTAGCATCAATATCGCACAGCGTCTTGCAAAAAGAGCAGCGCACCTTGATGACCTCGGTCGTTCTGGAGTTTGACTGACAGTGCAGTTTTGCCATCTCTAACTCATGAGCGCGTTGTTTGTCAGGCTCATTTCGTGTGTGCCGCATACGCAGGTACAGTGACAATACCAATACAAACAGCAACGCAAACGCGATGCCAAAACACACCGCAATTTGCGACCACGGGATATCTGTCCTAATCAAGCCAGCAATGGCTATGCTGAGGAAAATGATGAGAGCAACGCCACATGCCAAAATAAACAGGTTAAACAATAACCAGAGGAAGCCACCTCTATTTTTTGCCATATCGTGCTCCAAAATATTTATAAGAAGGATTATACAACAATGTCAATCTCCACTAAAGAGATAAAATATGCCAGTGGGCAGATTTTTAACGGCAACTATTTCAAACCAAATGCCACTCATGAATTATTCATAAGGCTATCCGGAAAGGATTCCTTTAAAGACCAATTCACGCTAGTTGCACGTTATCAACCGATAACTTTCTGCACACCAAACGTTATGACATGCTCGCCCAGCTTGTGCTCTTCTTTGGCTATTGATTCAGGCGGCATTTCACAGTGTATCCGACGCGCCAGTGTCTCATGTTGGATATACCCGGCATACTCCTGCATGACGGACTGAACATAGTCATCCGCTTTGTAATAAATCTCGATATAGTCCGCTATTTCAAAACCGGCGTTCTTGCGCATATTCTGTAAGCGATGCACAATTTCACGGGTTAATCCCTCTTTGGCAAGATCTGGTGTGATATCGATATCCACCGCCACGCCTAATTCGCCGTCTTCACTGAATGGGCTGCATGTAGCAATATCATCCGCCTCATCCGCAAAAACCAGTGTTTTAACATTGAGTTCTTCAAGAATCTGCTCTTCTGAGCGCAACAAGCCTTTCTTTTCGCTCGCATTGCGCACACGGACAACCACTTTTGCCAGTGGCTGACGCACCTTAATCGCAGTTAAAGCGCGTGCTGCACGACCTAGGCTGGAAACCTTCATTGCCAGGCGAATATCGGCAGAAAGCTGCTCATCTATCACACTTTCATCAGCTTTGGGGAAATCCGCCAAGTGGACACTCTCTGGCGCATCCGGATAAGCACTTAATACCAGGTTGCGATAAATCTCATCAGCCATAAAAGGCATGAATGGTGCCAGCAGTTTTGACAGAGTTGTCAGGCATTTATAGAGAGTCTGGTAAGCTGCCAGCTTATCGGTATCGCTTTCGCTCTTCCAAAAACGGCGGCGCGAGCGGCGAATATACCAGTTTGATAGAAAATCCACATAACGCTCAATGGCACGACCTGCATCGGTGATATTGTATGTATCAAGGTCCTGTGTTACCTCTTTTTCCAGTTGGTTAAGTTCCGAGAGTATCCAGCGATCCATTTCTGAAGGCTCAGGGCAACTGCTATCCGTTGCAGGATTGTAATTATCAATATTGGCATAGGCAACAAAAAAGGAATAAACGTTCCACAAAATCAGCATGAACTGACGCAACACCTCGGAAACCAGCTGTTCTGAAAAGCGGCGGGCGTTGCCTGGAGGCGCCGCTGTAAACAGGTACCATCGCAGTGCATCCGCTCCATATTTCTGCAACACCGGCAGCGGTTCTACAATATTGCCCTTGGTCTTGCTCATTTTCTCGCCTTGACCATCGAGTATATGTCCAAGGCAGATAACATTCTTATAACACGGCTTGTCAAAAAGCAGTGTTGAGAGCGCATGCAGGCTATAGAACCAGCCGCGTGTCTGATCCACCGCCTCACAGATATAGTCTGCCGGAAAACGCCCGTCATCAAAGAGAGTTTTACCTGCGTCATCAAATGGATAATGCCACTGCGCAACCGGCATGGCACCTGAGTCGAACCAGCAATCAATCACCTCGCTTGCACGCTTCATCTTGGAACCGCACTCAGCGCAGTCAAAGGTCGCCTCATCCACATATGGACGATGCAAATCAAGCGGCTCACTCAGTCCGCTAAATGCCGGCTTGCCTTTCAGTTCTTCCACGCTTCCTATGCATTCCTGAGCCCCGCAACTTTCGCATTGCCATACCGGAAGCGGCGCACCCCAATAGCGCTCACGGGAGAATGCCCAATCCACGTTATTAGCCAGCCAGTCGCCGAAACGTCCGTCTTTGATGTGCTCCGGCACCCAGTTGATTTGCTTGTTACCGGCAAGCAGCCGTTCCTTAAGCATGGCCGTTTTGATGTACCAAGACTGTTTGGCATAGTACAAAAGCGGCGTTGAGCAGCGCCAGCAGAACGGATAGGTGTGTTGGATTGTTTCGGCCTTATACAGCAGTCCCCGCGCCTGAAGTCCAGCCATAATTTGCTTGTCGGCGCTCTTAACAAACTTTCCAGCAAAAGAATAGCTGCCAATAATCTTTCCTTGGAGATCCACCTGCTGGACAAAATCCAGCCCTTCACTGCGCCCGGCATCAAAATCGGCCTCACCAAAAGCCGGCGCTACATGCACAATACCGGTGCCGTCGTCCATAGTAACAAAAGAGGTGGCAATAACGCGATAAGTGAGATTTGCCTCCTGCGGCTGTGCTTTGATGACTGGTGTGGACTGTGTATCCCCCTGCTGAAAACGGCGTCTTTCCACACCATACTCATGCGGATTGTAAAGAGGCGTATAGTGCATGCCGACGAGGTCGCTCCCTTTGCATGTGGCAACCACTGGCGCTTGTCCCAAACCGGCAGCTTCAAGCCGTGCGTGTGCCAACGCAATATACTCATTTTCCAGTTCAACAACGGCATAATCGGCATCGGCACACACAGCCAGGGCTGTGTTACCGGGCAGGGTCCACGGAGTGGTAGTCCACGCCAGCAGATATAGCGCACGTCGACTGTCAATTCCAGCAAACCGCCCCACCGCATCACCGCAAACACAAAACTTCACATACGCCGATGGATCCGGCGTATCGTCTTTATATCCCTGCGCCACCTCGTGTGATGAAAGCGACGTACCGCAACGCGGGCAGTGCGGCGTGACGCGATATCCCTGATAAATCAGTCCTTTTTGCCACAACTGCTTAAGAATCCACCAGCCGCTCTCAATATAGCTGTTGTTCATTGTGATGTATGGATGCTGCAAATCCACCCAAAAGCCTATGCGCTCGGTGAGCACGTCCCATTCCTTCAGATAGCGGAAAACACTCTCGCGGCATTTGGCATTAAATTTATCGATACCAAAGCGTTCAATATCGGTCTTGCTGGAAAAACCGAGTTGTTTTTCCACCTCCAGCTCAACCGGCAGACCGTGTGTATCCCAGCCTGCAATACGCGGAGCATAGTAGCCCTGCATGGCTTTATAGCGCGGTAACACATCTTTAAAAACGCGTGAAATAACGTGGTGTATGCCCGGCTTGCCATTAGCCGTAGGCGGACCTTCATACATCGTAAAACGCCTGCCGCCTAAGCGGTTTTCGACACTACGCTTGAAAATGCCTTTTTCACGCCAAAAGCCTAATATAGCCTCTTCCACCTGAACGAAATTGGCCCGGCTGCCGACTGCTTTAAACATACTCCACCCCTTATAAAAAATAAACCCGTCCTGTTCGAGGACGGGCAATCAACCCGCGGTACCACCCCGCTTCTTCCGCAAAAAACGAAAGCGCTTATTTATTGAGGCACCAACATGCCCCACCGCTTCTAACGGGCGGCAACCGACCCGGTCTACTTTTGTGTCATACCAAGTATTTCGACGGGCAGCTCGGGAGTGATTTTCAAAAAAGAAACAGGTCTGCTCACACCAATCCAGACTCGCTGTTTTGTTTTCGCTTTTTCTACTCTTCTCCGTCAAAGCCTTTTTAATATCTATTCAGTTGTTGAGTGTATTATAACCGCACGCTAGCGGCGCGGCAAAACAACTACTTTGCGGGACTCTCCGAACCCCACGCTTTCTGTGGCAACATAAGGATTCTCAGCCAGTGCCATATGCACAATGCGGCGTTCATACGCCGGCATAGGCTCAAGGGCACAAGAGCGCCCACTATCCTCAACCTGCTCAGCTACGTGTTGTGCCAGCAGACGCAAAGACTCATAGCGCCGTTTCTTATAGCCGTTTACATCCAGCACCAAAGCAACCGGCAAACCAGTTTGATGGGTTACCATCAGGCGCAAAATATACTGCAGACATGACAGCGTCTGCCCACGGCGCCCGATAAGAATACCCAAGTCGTTTCCCTTTATGTTAAATACCACAGGTATTCCGATTTTTTCCGCATCGTCTGTGACAGAATCATCGCAAAGGCAGTCCACATTGGAGTCCAGACCCATAAAGGCAAGTATATTCTCCAAAGTGTCCTGCGCCATGGAAATCGCCTCTTCTGTGCCAATGCGATTCGCTGTTTCTGTAACACGAATACGGGATGCCTCCGCCCCTATACCAAGCAGACCAGACTTGCCCTCCTCCAAAACCTCTATTTCCACCTGATCCAGCCGCAGTCCAAGTTGTTCCAATGCCCGACGGGTAGCCTCTTCAACCGTACGAGCGCTAATTTCAAGCTCTTTCATTTATTTTTTCCTTCCACCGTACGATGCGTCCATATACTATAATATGACGGATAAGGAAGACCTGTTACTTCTTGCCAACCTGACGCGCCGGTCTGCGCCAAATTGAGTTTGGCGACATTGGCCATAACGCCATAAGGGTTCTGGGTAATGTTGACAGCCCACCCCATCCGCTGAAGAAATACTGCACAGCAATACGGATAATGGAGTTAACCACCCAGTACAGAGCCAAACCGCTGGGTACGCTTAAGGCGATGAAGCCGAACACAATTGGCATCATCATCTGCATCATTTGCGTCTGCTGCGCTGCCTGTGACGTCGCAGCCTGCTGCGCAACCATCTTTTGTTGCAGCCACATGCTGACACCTACCAAAATCGCCAAGAGCATGTCGGATGCACCCAAGTTAAGCCATAAGAAACGTGTGTTAAGCGGTATGGCGGCATACACCGATGACCAGTGATACAGCTGTCCGGAAAGACCTAGGAAATTTTCGGGAGTGGTGGCCATAACGCCACGAATCGTCTGATAAAGGGCAATCCAAATAGGCATAGGAAGCAGCATCGGAAGCAGGCAACCAGCAGGGTTGACCCCTGCCTCACGATAGAGTCTCATCTGCTCCTGACCCAAAAGCTTTGGGTCCTTGGCATACTTACGCTGCAACTCAGCCAGCTTAGGCTGCAAATCCTGCATAGCCTTGCTGGATTTCATCTGGCGCAGAGTCAGCGGATAGGTAACCAGATTGATGAGCAAAGTCAGCACTATGATGGATAAACCGAAGTTGTTTCCAAGAAAGTGCGACAAGGCTATCATGACATTCGTCATGGGCCGGAGGATGATAAAATTCCAAATAATTCCAATAATATCCAAGGCTTAATACCTCACTAACCAGCTTGCGCCGTAGACTATTTCTATTCCCAAAGTTATCTAATCAAACCCATCAACTAATTCGTAACCGTTACGGTCGTTGTCACCGTTACTGTCTCAGTCACGGTAACTGTTGTTCCAGCAGAGTTGTCACTGACCGCCTCCATGGCAAATCGTCTAAATGTCGCAGCCTCTATATTCACCGCATAAACAATGTCGGGACGCAATGAATGAACATACACAATACCATCCGCTGCGCAAAGCTGGGAGTTCACCGTAAGCGACGGCTGATTATCGGCAACACGCAGGTCTAATACCAAGCGCTGCGTCCCTTTGTCACCGCTGGTGGCATCAAGCGTATACACCCTGCCTTTTTCGCTTACGACCACTACCTTGCCATCAGAAACAACTGGCGCAGCAGAGATGGGAGAATCCAAATCAAACACTTTCACATTGGATGGACTGGCGACATTCACAGCATACACTCTGCCGTCCATACACGGAGCGTAGAGAAAACCTTCGCACAAAACAGGGGTAGCCCAAAGCCACTCGCTTGGTTTCTTGTCGTTTTGTCCGTCCAAAGGATATTTCCATTTCAGGTCACCGGTTTGCTCGTCAAATGCGTAAATACTGCAGTCCAGAGAAACGGCGTACACCACTCCGCCGGCGACCAACGGGGTGGCCATCATAGCTCCGCCTATGGACTTGGACCATTTCTTTTCACCGCTGGCAGCATCTATAGCATAAATATTTTTATCGAAAGAGCCGATAAACAAAACCCCATTCGACAGCACCGGCGTTGACCAAATCTTGCTTTTGGTTTCAAATTTCCAAATACGATCGAGATCGAGACTGTTGGCATCCAAGGCATAAACATTGCCGTTTGATGAGGCAATGTACAACACCCCATCGCTTACAATAGGGGCGCCAACAATAGTCTGATTATTGTCCTTATCCAGTACCACGGCTTCTTTTACCAACTGATGCGTCGTAAGATTATAAACGTATATCTTGCCGTTATAAGCTGCCACATAGACATAATTGCCGGCCACAGCCGGAGTGCCGTAAACAGCAATATTTCCAGACGCCGGCGCACAACCCAAAAATCCGGGGTCGCTGGACGCGCTGATAGCAACGGCCCAGTCCTTTGTCGGATCCGAAGGCGAGATGACATTGAGTTGTCCGCTACCAGAAACAGTAAAAATACTGCCATCATACATGGCAACGCCTGCCCAGCCGACGGCTCCTGCTCCGGAAGAGCAGCTGCTGAACATGACCAGCATAAGCATCAAAACACCTAAAACAGCCAAAATCTTCTTTTTCAAATTAGCTTCCTTTACCAGACTTTCTTCATGAATGTTTCTCAGGAACAGGGTCATACCCGCCTTCGCACCAGGGAGTGCAGCGTGCAATGCGACGCGCCCCCATGCATATGCCTTCAATCAAACCGAAACGGGTAATTGCCTCATGCGTATAATGCGAACACGTCGGCTCATATCGACAGCTTGGGGGAAGTATTCGCGACAGCGTCAACTGATAAAACCTAATCATCCCCAGAGCAATTTTCTTAATCATTTCTTACCAACAAACCGACCTGAGCCAGTAAATTCAAGACCATAGTCTGCAACGACACAAACTCCACAAGCGCAGCCTGTGGTCTGGCACTAATGATGATATCCGCACCGGACACAAGTCCCACCTTGCGCATAATCTCGCGCAGACGGCGCTTAACCCGATTGCGCACCACAGCCCCGCCAACACGTTTGCTCACAATAAAGCCATAACGGGTAAGCGCGAGATTGTTTGCGCAACTCTTCATTCCCAAAGCACCACAATTGACCCATCTGCCACATTGGTGCACTCGGGCAAAATCCCCCGGTTTGGTAAGGTACTGTTCCCCTTTCATGCTCTCACCAGAAATTGACGTCAAACCGGAAAATTCCGGCAATCCAGAGGAAATCGGGCAATGTTATACCACTGTAAGGCGCTGGCGCCCCTTGAGGCGACGAGCCTTGAGCACATTTTGACCACTGCGCGTACTCATGCGCTTGAGAAAACCATGCTCCCGCTTGCGCGGAATGCTTTTTGGTTGATATGTCCGTTTAGGCATTTAACTCCTCGAAAAGACCACTGCGTGTCTTACATACGTATTTTATTATTCGGTAACCTCTTGTGTTTGCGCATCAGATGCCACCTCTACAGTGTCCTCTGGCATGCTTTCGGTGGCATCATTCTCAGCCTGAGCCACAACTACTGTTTCCTCGGATTTGAGCTCCGTTGTTTTTTGTTCCACTGACGCCACCGAGGCTGTTTCCTTAATCTGAGTTTCAGCAGCGTCGCTCTCAACCTGAGATGCCGGAACTACAGGGTTTATGTTAAGCGGTGGCACAATGCCCTGAATATGAATATGCCCCGGTACAAAAGGCAGCAACGCAACATGGCGCGCCTGTTTAATAGCCAAAGCCACAGCGTGCTGGTGGCGATTGCATGTGCCGGTGCGGCGGCGCGGTTCAATTTTACCACGGTCCGAAATAAAGCGATTTAAAAGAGCCGTATCCTTATAATCTACCACTTTGGAGCGACTGGCACAGAAAGGGCAACCCTTGCGTTTTGGAGCGAACTTTCCGCCGCTCCACTTGCCTGATGTCCTTCTCTCCATTGGTCTAGATGTTGATCTGGTTTCTACCACGATTATATTTCTCCTAATTCTTTCAATACTCAGATTTGCTTGGCGGCTCGCTGAAAGGCAGCAACTCTCCGCCATCATCGCCGCTTTCCATGTCCTCCGGTTTATCATCCATGCCACCGGAAGTTCCCGCACGATCGAGGAAAGTCACACGGCTGGCGATGACTTCAGTGCGAAAATGTTTTTGACCGTCGGTACCATCCCAGCTGCGGGTACGCAGGCGCCCTTCAACATACACCAGCTTGCCCTTGTTGAGAAATTGATTGCATTGTTCAGCAAGCTTATTCCATGCAACCACAGTAAACCAGTCGGTTTCCTGCTTTCTCTCACCATCCGGCGTACTGTAAACACGATTGGTAGCAATGCGAAAAGACGTGACAGGGCTCCCACTTGGTGTAACACGCATTTCGGGATCGCTACCAACATTGCCAATAAGCATAACCTTGTTCAAGCTAACCATCGGCTGTGTCCTCCCCCGTTGCTACTCAGCAACCTTCAGTAGATAGCGGATTATTTCTTCCGAGATGTTCATGCGATTCTCCAGTTCAGGGCTGGAAGTGCTCTTCAGATTGAAGAACACCAGCTGATAATACCCCTCACTGCAGTGCTCAATGGGATAGGCCAACTTGCGCTTGCCCAAAGGCTTTATCTCAGCGACAGTGCCCCCTAACTCGGTGATGAACTGCGTAATGGCGTCCATGGTAGCGGACAGCTTTTCATCAGTACATCTCGGATTGATGACCAACATCAATTCATAATTCCGCTGACTACCGACGCTGCTGGCAACACCGGCAGACTTGGATACTTTAGTTGTTGTTTTTGTAACCACTTACTCTCCTAAAGCAAACGAAATTTTCCAGCTATTATATACCACAATGCTTGCAAAGAGCAAATTCCGTTGTTGACATGAAAAGCATCCCTTTGCTAGACTTAAGCGCTTTTTAATGCGGCCCCGTGGTGTAGCGGCCTAACATGCCACCCTGTCACGGTGGAGATCACGGGTTCAAATCCCGTCGGGGTCGCCAAATTATCAGCGCACAACAAAATTTCTCTTCGGAGAAAAAAGGGGGAAAATATGGGTGAAGTTTTCGGTTGGTTTTTCGGCGGTGCTTTCGGCATCATTGTTTTTATTATTTCCGTAGCCATCTATTTCCTGCCAACAATTATTGCCGTGTTACGCCATCATCGCAACGCATTGGCTGTTTTTCTGGTCAATTTGTTCTTTGGCTGGACATTTATCGGCTGGGTTATCGCCTTAATCTGGTCTGTCATGAAATAATGTCTCTTTTTTCGTAGAAAAAATCTTTCAGGGCATCCTCTGCAATTAAGCAGGAACTATTTCATCAATGACCAATCAATGACCCCAATCCAAGGCTGATAGCCACCGAAGCAACAACCGAAGCGATAAGCACCAGCACAATAATGGTCGTAAGCTCACTTGATGACATGATGCGTTTGACCAGTTGACGCAGGTTCTGCTCATTTCGCAGAGCCTCTTCTGCCTTTTCCTGAGCCTCACGTGCCGCACGTTCAGCGGCAGCTATGGCAGCGGCACTCGCCTCCTCTGCACGACGGGCAGCATCGGCTGCTGCCCGTTCGGCATCAGCAGCACGGGCAACGGCTCCCTCACCGACGCTACGGGCAGAATCAGCCGCATCATGGGCCTCAAGTGCAATCGCCTCAGCACGCTTGGCAGCATCTTCTGCTGCTATGCGGGCCTCCTCAGCGTCACTGGCAGCCTTAGCAGCTGCGTCAAGTGCAACAAATTCGGCCCGTTTAGCCGCCTCTTCAGCCGCAAGACGCGCCTCCTCTGCCGCTTTCTTTGAGGCCTCAGCTGCTTCTTTGGCTGCACGAATTGCCTCTTCAGCACCGCTGGCGGCTTTGGTTGCGGCATCAACAGCTACAACCTCAGCCCTCTTGGCGGCATCTTCTGCTGCTACACGAGACTCCTCGGCAGATTTCTTGGATGCTTCAGCCGTTTCCTTAGCGGCACGAATGGCCTCCTCTGCGCCCAAGGCAGCTTTGGCAGCAGCCTCAAGTGATACA
>WQXK01000005.1 GCA_009784845.1 Dehalococcoidia bacterium
ATGGTCGGGGCGAGTGGATTTGAACCACCGGCCTCAGCGTCCCGAACGCTGCGCGCTAAACCAAACTGCGCTACGCCCCGCAGAGTGATATTATAAGGGGTTTCAACCTGCTGGGCAAATAGAGAGGGAGGCCTTGTGAAATATTGTGTTCTAATTATGGATGGCGCGGCTGGGTGGCCGCTTAAAGACCGTGGAGATAAAACTTCACTTGAGTTGGCGCGTACGCCTAATTTGGATGCACTTACTCGCGAGGGTATACTTGGTATGACCAACAACGTGCCAAAGGGAATGGAGCCCTCAAGTGCTGTGGCGGGAATGTCCCTGCTGGGATACGATCCTGAAAAGTATTACAAAGGCCGGGCTGCAATTGAAGCCGTTAGCATGGGTGTTCCTATTGGGCGTGGAGAAGCAGTGTTTCGCTGCAACTTGGTATCTCTCAAGAATGGCCGCATGTGGAGTTATTCCGCTGGAAATATTGAAAGAGAAGAGTCGCATCAATTGATAGCTGCCCTTAATGAGCATTTGGGTAGCCGTGACGTGCAATTCTATCCTGGTGTGAACTATCGCCATTTACTTAAGATAAAAAGGCATACTGACACTGCTCATGCTGTTTGTACTCCCCCCCATGACATCTCCGGGAAAGCTGTGGCACAGTACATGCCAGAAGGGCGCGGAAGTAGGTTGCTATGTCAGCTTATGCAGGATTCACAGGCGGTGCTTAAGCAGCAGACAGTGAATTATCAGCGTGTGGCACGTGGGCAGATGCCGGCGACTTCCATATGGCTGTTCTGGGGTAGCGGTCCAATACCAAAGACGCCAAGCTTTAAAGAAACGTATAAACAGAATGCGGCGTTGACCTCAGGCGTGGATTTGTTGCGGGGTTTGGGGATGATGATGGGTATGGATATACTGGATATTGCCGGCGTGACGGATAATATGACCAACAACTTTACAGGACAGGCTGAAGGAGCATTAGCGGCATTGGATAGTCATGACCTCGTGGTTATACATGTTGAAGCACCCGATGAAGCAGGCCATGCCGGCAATGCCGCTGAGAAAATTGCAGCCATTGAAAAGATTGATTCTGAAATACTTTCACGTCTGCGCCATTATCAAGGTGAATTGCGTTTGCTGGTAATGCCGGATCATCCCACTCCGGTGGAAATAGCGACTCATGTGGCTGAGCCTGTACCTTTCCTTATGTGGGGGTATGGTTTTGAATCAGGTCAAGCGCAGTGCTTTACTGAGAGTGAAGCTATGAAGACGGGGGTGTTAGTCCACAAGGGATGTGAGGTTATGAGCCGTTTTATTGGAGGTTCTTGACATGCCGCGTCGTGAAGATGAATACTATCGCGAAAACCGCGAGGCGCGTGGAGCGGCACTCTGCCCGCGCTGTGGCAGCCCGAATCTGTCGTACAATAAGATGTATAAGACTTGGCGTTGCAATCGTTGTGAACAGAGTTTCCCCACTCCGAGTTATGGGGCACATGGCAAGCCGTCATGGTGGGATAGATTGCGAGGTCGCGGTTAGCATACAGTTTGTGTTATGCAAAAAGTAATGTGATTTTTGTATAATATACCGAGAAAAAATACGAAACAGCAATAGTTAGTTCCATAAATCAAATTTGGGAATAGTCTGTGAGAGTTTCAGAAAGATGTCTATCGTAGTTCAAAAATATGGCGGCACATCTGTAGGTGATGCTGACAGAATACGTAATGTGGCGCGTCGCGTAATTACAGCCAAACAGTCCGGAAGCGATGTGGTGGTGGTGGTTTCTGCCATGGGAGACACGACGGATGACCTCATTAAATTAGCCCACCAGATATCTGATAAACCCAGTGCACGCGAGATGGATGTGCTGCTTTCTACAGGCGAGATGGTGTCCAGCACACTGCTAGCTATGGCGCTTGAAAATATGGGGCATAAAGCCATCAGTCTTTCCGGTGCACAAGCTGGTATCCGTACTGACGCTACCTACAGCCATGCGCTTATTCTCAGTATTGACCCCGGCCGCGTTGTCCAGGAAATCAAAAATGGGAATATCGTCATAGTTGCGGGTTTTCAGGGCGTGACAGAGGATAATGACACCACTACGCTGGGACGGGGAGGTTCCGATACCACTGCTGTGGCATTGGCAGCGAGTTTGAATGCCAGTGTGTGTGAGCGTTATACGGACGTGGAGGGCATTTTTACAGCCGATCCGCGTGTTGTTCCCGGGGCATCAAAACTGAAAGAAATCAGCTATGATGAAATGCTTGAATTGGCCACTTACGGCAGCAAGGTTATGCATCCTCGTGCTGTGGAGATGGGGCAGATATATAACGTTCCAATACTGGTGGCCTCCAGCTTTAATGATTATCCTGGGACACTTATTCACGGAGGGCTTATGGAAATACGAAACAAGGTTACGGCTATTACTCAGGATATGGATGTGGCTAAAATTACCGTTGTTGGTGTGCCGGACACGCCTGGCATAGCCGCCTCGATTTTTGAGCCGCTGGCTAAGGCGGGGATTAGTGTGGATACCATCGTGCAGAATGCCAGTATCCAAAACATAACTGACCTTAGCTTTACTGTTACCAAGGGCGACGCCGATAAGGCGTTGCGCATTGTTGGTCCCATTGCTGAAAATGTTGGTGCCCGTGAATGTGTGGCGGATACTAAACTGGCCAAGGTAAGTATTATAGGGAGTGGGATGCAGAATACTCCGGGATATGCGTCTACTATGTTCAGTACACTGTTTGCCTCCGGCATCAACATCCAACTCATTACCACCTCAGAAATACGTATAACAGTTATTATTGCCGACGATAAAGCAAATGAAGCGAGCGTGGCGCTACACAAAGCTTTCGAGCTGGAAAAATAGTCGCAGGTGTTTTTGTCGATTATTTCCTGTGGCGGAAACTCTGCTTTGATGTCGTTGGCACAATAAATTCGTTGTGAATTGCTTGGGTAAAAGCGACTTGGCAAATTAAAAGGCGGGAATATATGTCCCCGCCCATGTGCTTATAATGGATTAAATAACCTAAGCCGAGATGACTTGCTTAACCTCCGGGATTTCCTGTTTTAGTATACGCTCGATGCCATTTTTCAGTGTCATCATGGACATCGGACAGCCGACGCAGTGTCCGACTAGCTTAACCTTAACTATGCCATCTGTAACATCTACAAGCTCAACGTTTCCGCCATCGGCTACCAACGCCGGGCGAACCTTGTCAAGTGAAGCCTCCACCTTTTCTTTTAAATCATCCATATTATCTCCTTCTGAAATTTTACTTGTCTTTATGCCGTGGCACGTCTCCTGCTGCTCTGGGCTACAATAACCAGACGCATACTGCGCCCGTATTTCAGGATGTGTGCATTTGTGATTATCATTCAACATACTTATGAAAATCTCTATCTCGCCAGATTATCACAGCCTCGCACTGCTGTCAATTGCATTAGCTTGTCTTATTGGTCTTTTCTAGGGTAAAATATGTGGCTGTAATACGGAGTTTCAAGTTTGGTACACGATAAAGAGGAACAGGCTCGGCTTATCCGCCAGACTTCCAAACAGGCCATAGCTTTGGCGCTTGAGGGTCGTTGGCGTGATGCTGCTGATGCCAACAAAGGGATATTAGAAAGCTTTCCTGACGATATAGACACGCTCAATCGTCTAGGGAGGGCTTGTATAGAGTTGGGTGAGTATACCGAGGCTCGTAATGCGTATGCACGTGCTAGTGAGATTGATCCGTATAACACTATTGCCGAAAAAAATCTGCGGCGATTGGAACATCTTGATAGCAACAGAGAAGGCAATAAATCTGATGGCGGTACAAAGCTGAATCCCAACACTTTCATTGAGGAAATGGGTAAAGCTGGCGTGTTGTGTCTGCAGCAGGTTGGCTCCAAGGAAGTATTGGCGCGTTTGGTAGCCGGCGATAAGGTGGTATTGGTAGCAGCCGATGGAAAACTGCATGCCAACAGCGAAAAGGGCGAGTTTTTAGGTGTGGTGGAGGCTCGTCATGGCCAGCGCTTGGCACGGTTGATGGCCGGAGGTAACAAATACAGTGCCTCAATAACCAGTTTATCGGAGGAGTCCCTGTCGATAATCATCCGTGAAACATTTCAGCATCCTAATCAGGCAGGGATGATTTCCTTCCCATCCAAGGGCGTGGGTAACACGCAGCAATTTGATGGTGACAGATTCCTGCGTCGTTTTGTGGAAAATGATGAAAACCTGGCTGAAGAGCCAGGCGACAGTGCCATTTCTGAAGACGAAGAAGTGGACCCTGAAAGTCTGGACGAAAGTGGCGCAGAAGAAGAGATACAACAGTAGAGAGGATTATGAGATATGGTTGTTGGTAATATCAAACAGGTAAAAATTGAAGAACAGATGCGTGGGTCCTATTTGGACTATGCTATGAGCGTTATTGTTTCACGCGCCCTACCAGATGTGCGCGATGGGCTCAAGCCGGTACATCGACGTATTTTGTTTGGCATGCGTGAACTGGGTTTGACACACACCAGTTCATATAAAAAGAGCGCCCGTGTTGTAGGCGATGTTTTAGGTAAGTATCATCCGCACGGGGACTCCTCGGTTTATGATGCCATGGTGCGTATGGCGCAGCCTTTTTCCATGCGGCACACTTTAGTTGATGGGCAGGGAAACTTCGGCTCGGTTGACAATGATCCGCCGGCTGCCATGCGTTACACGGAGTGCCGTTTGGCTGAAATCGCTGAGCAAATGCTGCTTGACATTGACAAGGAAACGGTCGATTTTGTACCTAACTTTGATGACAGTCTTAAAGAACCGTCAGTATTGCCAACACGCTTCCCTAACCTATTGGTCAATGGCTCATCTGGCATTGCCGTCGGTATGGCCACCAATATTCCGCCACACAACTTGAATGAAGTGTGTGGTGCTATCAACTATCTAATTGACAATCCTGATGCCACAGTGGACGATTTGATGAAGTTTGTCAAAGGACCGGATTTCCCGACCGGCGGTACAGTGCTGGGTGTAGAGGGAATTCAATCGGCCTATGCCACAGGTCACGGGCGTGTTTTGGTTCAGGCTAAAGCCTTTGTTGAGGATACCCCAGGCACGCAGCATCAGCAGATTGTGGTAACGGAGTTGCCATACCAGGTAAACAAAGCAGCGCTGGTGGAGCGTATAGCCGAACTGATTAAAGCCAAAAAAATTACAGGCATAAGCGACCTACGCGACGAAAGCGACCGCCAGGGCATGCGTATTGTTATGGAACTTAAGCGCGAAACACAGCCGCGCCAGGTGCTGAATAATCTCTATAAACAAACTCAAATGCAGGGTGCTTTCTTCGTAAACATGCTGGCGTTGGTTGAGGGTCAGCCGCGCGTCATTTCTCTTAAAGAGGCATTGCAGTTGTTTATTGACTTCCGCCGCGACGTTATAACACGTCGCTCGCAATATGAACTGCGTATCGCCAAAGATCGCGCCCACATTCTTGATGGGCTTAAAATAGCGCTGGACTTTTTGGATGAGGTTATCAAGACCATTCGTCAGGCAGCTAATGCCGATGCTGCGCGTACGGCTCTCATGGAACGCTTTAACCTGTCAAAGCTTCAGTCGCAGGCTATCTTGGATATGCAGTTGCGCCGTTTAGCTAATCTTGAGCGCAATCAAATCTTGGAAGAACTTGCACAGGTTAAGAAAACCATTGCTGACCTGGAGGATTTACTGGCTAATCCACAGCGAATCTACACAGCTGTTAAGGAAGAGACCAGGGCACTTGGTGCAAAATTTGGCAACCCGCGTGCTACAGATATCACACATGAAGAGTCGCAGGAATTCTCGGAAGAGGATCTCATAGCGCATCAGGACATGGTTGTTACACTTTCCGAGCGTGGTTTCGTCAAACGTGTGCCGGCTCATGCCTATGTTCTGCAGCATCGCGGCGGACGCGGCATTATAGGAATGTCTACCCGTGAAGAGGATGCGGTACGCTTCCTGCTGGCGGCAGATACACATGATGCCATTCTCTTTTTCACCAACAAAGGGCGCGTGTTCAGTATCAAATGCCACGAGGTGCCACTGGATATATCGCGCATTTCCAAGGGCACTGCTGTTGTCAATCTCTTCCCCATTAATCCGCTTGAAAGGGTGACAGCCGTAGTTCCGGTGCGCAGTTTTGATAATGGTGTGTTCTTGGTGATGGCGACCACAATGGGCGAGGCCAAGAAAGTATCCATTGAGGCATTTAGTTCAGTGCGCTCGTCTGGGCTGCTGGCAATGGATTTGGATAAGAGCGACAGCTTGGTTGCGGCGGCGTTGGGAACTGATGATAAAGAGGTAATTATGGTCTCGCGCAACGGGCAGTCCATACGTTTCCCGGTAAGTGAGTTGCGCGATAGTTTACGGGCATCAGGCGGCGTGGATGGATTCAAGATGATAGGGGATGATCAGGTTGTAAGCCTGGACATTGTAAACCCTGATGGATATCTGCTAGTGGTTACCGCCGGAGGATTTGGTAAAATCACATCTCTTTCCGAGTATCCGATTCAGCACCGCGCCGGAAGCGGTGTCATCACGTTTAACACCACTGATAAAACGGGTAAGGTGGTGGCGGCAACTTCAGTGGATGAGTATAGCGAGGTTATGCTGGTGTCTGCTAATGGCATTATTACTAGGACGCCTGTGAAAGAGGATGATCCACGCAAGGGTATTACCACTCAGGGGCGTGCTACACAGGGCGTTAAATTGATGAGATTGGACGATGGTGACGCGCTGGTAGGACTAACTTGTATTGAAACAAAAGAGGAAGAACCTGTTTCCGGTGGCGAAACAACAGCGGCAGGATAGCCGTTTAGGATTGGTCCGAACGCATAGAGGGCAACATGTGTTGCCCTCTATGCGTATGCATCTGCAGTTACTGATTGGCGTTTTTAATCTCTTTTGACGAAACGGGTTCTCCTCTTGTCAGCCGTATTGAAAGTTCCATGAAGTCGGCTGATAGCATGGAGAAACGAAACTTTATTAGGCTTTTCAGCATGGGAATGCCATCCAGAAAGACGTGTGTTTGCTCAAAGTTTTTATGCAAGGCGGCACTGTCGCGACAATTTTCATTATTGATATCGGTAGGTGCTGTTATCTGAAGCATTGTGCGCTCAAACCCGCCGCATTTTTCAATTTCGTCCTGTAAAGCTTTAATCTTGTCATGCTGGCGGGCTGAAAGGGTGAAAGTAGTGCCATGAGGGAAGTGTGCTGTGCCAAGCCCCAGCCACAGTGCGCAACTGCTACACAAAACGTAAACTTTATGAGGGGTTTCTTGCGTATCTGCCGCGGTACCGCAGAGGGAAACATTCGGTTGCACAAAGCCGCAGTTATCACAACGGAAAGTGCCTTCAGGCACGCCGTGTGCTTCACACGATGAGGCTTTGTTTTTTTGCCAGAAAAATTTCAAGACTGTTGCCCTTATTCCCTCTATTTTAGCACCATTGCCCCTCAAGACCGCAAGCGTTACATCCGGAAGTACGGCAATCAGGCGTAAGAGTGGCGCCCAGAGCAAGGCGATACTCGCTTTTTAGAAATTCTGCCGAGACCATGGTGTCAATATGTGCCCAAGGCATAATCTCATCCAGCGGGCGCTCGCGACAAGCGTACCATTGCGGGTCAATACCTTCTTCCTGCATTGCTTTTTGCCATAACTCAAAGTTAAAATGCTCGCTCCAGCCATCGAAAGCTGCCCCCATACGCCATGCGCGGTAAATCACACGACCAATTTTTCTGTCGCCGCGTGAAATAACCGATTCCAGCAGGCTCACCCGTGTGTCCTGCCAGGAGAATTTCACGTTGCGTTTGGCCAAACCACGCTTTAACAACTCGTGCCGGCGTGAAATATTTTCCGCATTTTCTTGCGCTACCCACTGGAAAGGCGTGTGTGGTTTTGGTACGAATGTTGAGAGCGTGAGACGAATTTGCGGGGCACGTTTTGGAGCTTTACTTCCTTGTGCTTTGACCTTGTGCACAAGTTCTACAATCTCTTGTACGTCCTCATCACTTTCAGTAGGCAGTCCAAGCATGAAATATAGCTTTAAGGTTGTCCAGCCGCGCTCAAAAGCCATAGCGGCGGTGGCCAGCAGTTCATCTTCGGGGATGTGCTTGTTTATGACACGCTGCAATCTTGCTGAGCCCGCCTCTGGGGCGAAAGTTAGCCCACTTTTACGCCGCCCTGGAAGTCCGTCCACTAATTTGATTGCGTGGGCATCAATATGCAAACTTGGCAATGACAGTGCCAGTCGCGCGCCATATTTGGCATTAATATCGGCTACCAACGCATCAATTTGAGAGTAGTCACCGCTGGAAAGAGAAACCAGTGACATTTCATCATAGCCGCTGTTTTCTATTATGCTGTCTACTGCCTGAGTAATTTCTTCGCATGAACGCTCACGCACAGGGCGGTAGCCCATGCCGGCATTGCAGAAGCGGCAGCCATGTGAGCACCCTCGTGCGATTTCCACTGCTCCGCGGTCATGTACTACCTCAATAAATGGCACAACAGGCCTAATCGGCGGTGGGGGCAATTTTGATACCAGTTGTCGCTTGATGTATGGAGCAGCCTCTGGAATGGTTGGTGTAAGTGTTTGATAAGTGCCGTCGCGGTACGTAATTTCATAAAGTGAAGGCACATATACTCCGGGTAGTTTGGCGGCTTCTCTAAGTAAAATCTTTTTCTCAAACCTCCCATTGGCTTGTTTGTGCTGCAGCAAAAGATTTATGAGAGACGGCAAAAGTTCTTCCGCTTCGCCAATTACAAACAAATCGATGAAGTCGGCCAGCGGCTCAGGATTGAGCGCGGCATTGCCGCCGGCAATGACTAATGGATAAAAGTTTCCGCGCTCTTTGCTCCAGACGGGCAATCCGGCCAGATCCAGCATGGAAAGAATGTTTGTAAAAGTGAACTCATATCCGAGAGAAAAACCGATAACATCAAACTCGGTAAGGGAATGACCGCTCTCCAAGCTAAGCAGAGACAATTTGTTGGTGCGTAATGCCTGCATCATATCTGGCCAGGGAGCGAATACGCGCTCAGCCAGACAGTTTGGCTGTGCATTAATCTGCTCATAAAGTATGCCGACGGCCATGTTGGACATGCCGATTTCGTAGACATCGGGGTAGCTGAGCACGAATTTAAGAGGGGTAATCTCCCAGTTTTTACGTACTGTGTTCCACTCGCCGCCGGTATAGCGAGCCGGCTTGTTTACGCGATACAACAAATGGTCCGGATAATGCAAAATATTTTACTCCCTTGGTAAATTATATCTGCCAAATGGTATGGCGGCAAACATTATGCATTGCGGCACTTGTCAGTATATGCAAAAGCTTTTAATCTCATAGCCGAAAACCTTGACATCTTGGCTAGGCCATTTTAGAATTGCTGTGTATGGAGGATAGATATGGACTACATGTTTGCTCCCTGGCGTATCTGGTATATCAAGCAGGCATCAGAAAATGAAACTTCCAATTGTATTCTGTGCCATTATCCTGCGCGCACTGACGACGAGCAAAGCCTGATACTCTATCGTGGTGAGCACAACTTTGTTATCATGAATCGCTATCCATATAACGCCGGGCACATCATGGTTTCACCGTTGCGTCATTGCGCAGCACTTGATGGATTAAATGATGCCGAACGCAACGAACATTATCGTATTGTTGCACGATGCGTGGCCATTATGCGGGATATGTTCAGCTGCGATGGCTTTAATGTAGGTATGAATCTTGGTCGTGTGGCCGGGGCAGGGGTGGACCAGCATATCCATACCCATATCGTGCCGCGTTGGAATGGCGACACAAATTTTATGCCTGTCCTTGGTAGCATTAAGGTCATTAACGAGGCAATTGCCGACACATATAAGATGCTTAAGCCAAAATTTGCATTATTACAGGAGGGTTAGATTATGTGGGAGACAACTTTTCCGGCAGCATCGGCTGGTATTGCAATAGGCATTGTATGGATAATATCTATGCTGATAATCGCGGTGATTTCGTTGTCGTCATTGGGGTTAACCATTTGGGCGCTGGTGGATGTAATTCGCCGGGAGTATGTACGTGGTAGTAAGAAGATTGTTTGGATACTGGTTATAGTGCTTGTCAGCATCATAGGCCCAATTGTATATTTTCTTGGAGGTCGCACCGACGGGCTTGAGGAAATAGAAGAGGGATAGCCGCGTGCCTCATTTGTACTGTGGAGGTGCATCATGTCTGCAATTAAATGCGAAAATTTGACCAAGCGCTACGGCGCGCTGACGGCACTCGACGGGCTTACAATTGAAGTGCCTGAGCGTAGTATTTTTGGTTTTCTTGGGCCTAACGGCTCAGGCAAAACTACGATGATTAAGCTGCTAATGGGTATGAGCCGTCTCAGCGCAGGGCGTGCATGGGTAAATGAAAAAGAGGTGGTGGCGGATGCCCCCGAGATGCGCACACAAATCGGTTATCTACCGGATGTTCCCAATTTCTATAACTGGATGACGGGTGGAGAGTTTTTGCAGTTTGCAGGAGAACTGCATCAGCTTTTGCCGGCGGATAGAATGTCGCGCAGTCATGAATTGCTGGAACTGACCGGATTGAAAAAAGCTGGTAAGAGAAAAATCGGAGGGTATTCGCGCGGTATGAAGCAGCGGCTTGGGCTGGCACAGGCGCTGATGAACCGTCCCAGGGTATTGTTTTTGGATGAGCCCTGCTCGGCTCTTGACCCAATGGGGCGGCGCGACGTACTGAATATCATCTTGAAACTAAAGGAATCTACTACTGTGTTTATGTCCACACACATTCTGTCTGACGTGGAGCGTGTTTGTGACAGTTTGGCGATTATCAACAAAGGGAAGCTTGTTGCTACATCAACCGTGGAAGCATTACATCGACGCTTTGCACTTTCTTCTTTTGATATTGCTTTTGATGACGATGTGGCGCAATTTTCGACCTTGTTGGAAAAGCAGCCGTGGGTACAGAAAGTGGAAAAGCTGGAAATTAACAATATGCCGGGGCTGCGTGTGCAGGCCGGAGATGTGCAGACTGCCAAGCGTGAAATGCCGCAACTGATTGCGGCAAGCTGCCTGAGCCTTGTGCGCTATGAAATGACCATGCCGAGTTTGGAGGATATATTCGTGCAACTGGTGCAAGGCGAGGTGCAATCATGAGAGGTTTTGGTGCTTTATTGCGCAAGGAAGTCAAGGAACAATTTAGCACAAATAAGATTATCATTGTCACCGTTGTGTTCCTCTTTTTCGGGCTGTCATCGCCGGTGATGGAAAAATATTTACCTGATATACTTAATTCCCTATCTGAAACCGGCGGTCTTGTTATTGAGATGCCGGAACCCGTATCGAGTAAAGCATTGGTAAGTTATGCCTCAAACATCTCGCAGTTTGGCGTGTTGATGGTTGTGCTGCTGGCGATGGGTGCTATTGCCAAAGAGATAGAGAGTGGTACGGTGGCGCTGTTGCTTTCCAAACCGGTATCACGATTGTCTTTCATCATAGCCAAGCTGGTGGCGCAAGGACTGAATATACTGCTTGGTCTGTTGCTTGGCGGATTGGTGTGCTGGGGTTATACACTTATATTGTTTGGCAATGCAGAAGCCCTTGGCTTTCTGCAACAAATGTTGCTGATGCTGCTGTATTTGCTTTTCTGCCTGTCCGTTACACTGTATTTTTCCAGTCTGCTCAAAAACCAGCTCGCCGCCGGCGGGTTGGCAATAGTCGTAATTATAGTTATCTATATATTGTCGGGGCTGCCTAAGGTGGTACATTTTCTGCCTGGTGGACTGATTAGCTGGGGTAATCAACTGGTGTTGGGGACGTCAGGGGGCGCAGAATGGGGCACACTTGCCATAACGCTTGCGTTAATCGTCCTTGGGGTATATGGTTCTTGGCTGAATCTAAGGCGAAAAGAACTTTGATGTTTGGTCACTTTTTAACAATGCACTGAATAG
Source organism: Dehalococcoidia bacterium (assembly GCA_009784845.1). Next base: position 11,956 of record WQXK01000005.1, read on the forward strand.
TAGATTATGCTTATGTATAACAATAATCGTATCTGGCTGTATCGCAGTATAGTCGCATTTGGGCTGGTGTTGGCATTTCTCGTAACGCTGGTTATTCCGCAGCATATGAAAGAAAATGGCGATTGGTCGCTGCAGCAAGCCGTGCAGAATTTTGCCGATGGACAGATGACGCTTGACCAAGTTACATTTGATTTGCAGAACGCCGAAGCTCAAGCCAATGGAGCGGACTTAAGCCGATATGTACAACTCGAAAATCAGCATTGGGCTTATACAGAAGCACCGGGATATATTTTCTACTTGTTGCCATTTTATTCCATACATGCCCCGGCGCTGGGTAATCAGCTTTTGGCTGTCGCGATGGCTGTGGTGATGTTTCTACTGCTCAAGCGTCTCAAAGATGAGCGGGTAGCTTGCCTAGGGGCATTGATGTGGCTCTTTTCTCCTGTAGCACTGGCGATGTTATCGCGTGCATATTCAGGTATTTTTGCCGCAGCCGCGTTTCTTGGCATGGGTGGCGGACTGTATATTTATTATTGTTTGCGCCATGGTGAGTTAAGTCGTCGTGTTGCTTGGGGGTTGTTGTTCCTCGCCGGACTGGGACTGGGCTGGAGCGTTTTTGTCAATTATTCCAACATTTGGGCTGTGACCGTCTTCTTGCTTCATTTTGTTTATCTCCAATTACGCCCGCGTTTAAACGAGCGAAGGAGTGATGCGGCATTGTCACCATTGTGGTTTTGCTTGGGTTTGCTGCTGCCTTTGATAGAACTACTGGCTTATCAGAATACAGTGTTCGGTGCTCCATTTAGATTTGGTTTTCAGTATACCGAGTTGCCGGTTGGCTTTGGTTGGCAGTTTATTCAATCTAATATAAAACAGGTCGTCGTCGCTTGGCTGGTTGGTTTTCCGCTAGTTATTCTGGGCATAGCGGCATTGATTTGGTCTCTGTGTAAAGGGTTTCATCGGCGCATGTTTGGTGTCGACCTGCTGCTTCTGTTAGCCGGTTGGGTGCTGGCAGTGTTTGGATTATATCTGACGTATGAGTGGACAGCTATGGCAGATATGGGTGGTATGCCCTTTATCATGTTGGCGTGTTATGCACTACCGGGGTTGTTGCCTATCACTCTGTTGTCAGCACAATGGCTGGACCAGTTGTCCCGTCGTGCCTGGTTGTGTGTGGTTATTCCGTTACTTGTCTGGGGAGTGGTCTTTTTTGCTCAGTCGGCGCTTGCCTATCCCGAAGTGCCAATCAATCCGCTCAATCCGTGGAGGGCTCTCAATCAGTTGTCGCAGAGTTCGCTTCCAGAAATCAATACTGCAAACGGTGGCATAAATGTCTAATCTCAGCCGCTGGAAATGGATGCTTTTGCCATTGGCTTTCTGTATCCTAATTCTAATAATTTACATGTTCGCTTTTCAGCACGGCGGCTCGGATATTGGGTTGTATCGCTACTATGCTTCTTGTATGAGGGAGGGACTTGTTCCCTATAAAGACTTTGCCGTTGAGTATCCTTCGATAGCGCTGCTCTTATTCTATCTGCCATATTTGGTATCCCACGATCTTGCTGGATACAACACAGCCTTTGCTGTGGAGATGATGCTTTTTGCTATGGCTGGGGTTTGGTTGCTTTTCGGCTTGGTGCGCCAGCTGCAAACTCGCCCTTGGGTGGCGCTTTCATGCTATGCGCTGATTGTGATATCCATTGGTGACATTGCTGTGGAGCGCTTTGATATAGTCCCTGCAATAATTACATTGGCGGCACTGTATGCTTTCTGCCGCGGCAAATATGAGATGGCTTGGATTGTGCTGGCAGTGAGCGTGATGACCAAGGTCTATCCGGCAGTATTGGCGCCGCTGTTTTTAATTTACCAATGGCATCATCACGGCTGGCGCCGGACGTTTTCTCATGTGGCGATTTTCGCATTAGCTTTGACACTAATCGCAGGTCCGGCACTATGGATTGGTAGAGGAGAGTTTATTCACTCTTTTACAGTGCAGGCCGGTCGCGCATTGCAGCTGGAGAGCCTATACGCCTCTTTGTTGTTACTGCTTAACTCGCTGGGGTTGGTAAGCGCCGCGCCTGTGGGTGGTCACATGTCTTTCGACGTATCTTCGCCGCTGGCGCAGCCGCTGGCAAAATGCGCTTTTTTTATCGTTGGAGCGGCGCTGGTGGCTGTGTATTTGCTGTATATGCGTCGCATAAGGCGTAATTTGGGGTCGCCGACACATACAGAATTCGGCGCTGGGTCAACAGCCGATATTCTCAATTATTCCATAGCTGCCGTTGCGGTATTCATTGCTACCAACAAGGTGTTTTCGCCACAGTTTGTTTTGTGGCTTTGTCCGCTGGTGCCTCTATTCAGCGGACGTTGGCAAAAGTTCGGATGGATGGTCTTCCTAGTGGTGGCTTATCTGACTTGGTACGTTTATCCTACGAATTACTTCGGATTGGCGGATGGTCAGCAGGTGGTTACGAATGCGCTGGTATTACGCAATACACTGATGATTTTGTTGATTGTGTTACTGGTTATGAGCCCGGCACACGAATCAACAGCTTCCGTAGACCTGCCTGCATTAGCACCTGCCAAAGACTGATTTTCTTCTGTATGTGTGCTCTGTGGTCACTCCACTGTTGAAAAAATTTTACAAACTGCGTCAAGCGGTATTTTTCGTGCGTAATTTTTCTTGACATATGGCTAAACCAATGATATAAAGTTTAGATATACATATTGCGGATTCGTGCAAGTTATTGCATGAATTGTGAGTGTTGAAAATGGCAGCAATTGAATAAGGAGCGCCGAACCAGTAAATGAAAACTCAGACCATGCAAGCTCGGGAAGTCGTGGGGGAACCCTCCGGCACCACTGTTGCTGCGGCTCAGGTAGAAGAAGACGAACCTCCACTCAAGGAGGAGATGTCCTCGCGCAGTCTGTTTTGTAATATTCCCTCAGAGCACTGGAACGATTGGCATTGGCATTTCCGTAATCGCATAACAACTGTTGAGGGTCTGTCCAAATATGCGCGTCTCAGCGCCAAGGAACGCGCCGAGTTGCGTTTGGTAAGTATCAAATATCCTCTGGCTATCACACCTTATTATTTGTCATTGATGAACCTTGATAATCCCACTGACCCTATGCGTTTGCAGGCCTTGCCGTCCATAGAGGAACTTTCCACGTCTTGTGCCAGTATGGAGGATCCACTTGCGGAGGAAGAGCATTCCGTAGTGCCGGGGCTTGTACATCGATATCCTGACCGTGTGCTGATGGTTTTAACGGATATTTGTCCTATGTTATGCCGTCATTGCACGCGCAAGCGCGAATGGCGCCACGGCGGTTGGGTGCGCACGCCTGAACAGTTTGAGGCCATGTTGACTTATATTCGTCGGCATAAGGAAGTGCGAGACGTGATTGTTTCCGGCGGAGACCCCTTGACACTGTCAACCGCCCGCTTGGGTGAGGTTCTTGCCGGAATACGTCGCATACCCCACGTTGAAATCATCCGCATTGGCACACGGATGCCGGTGGTGTTGCCTCAGCGCATAGATGATGAGTTGTGCAATATGCTTTCCAAATATGGGCCAATATGGCTCAACACGCATTTCAACCACCCACGTGAAATTACACCGGAGGCGGCGCGCGCCTGTGATATGTTACTTAGGGCTGGTATGCCGGTTAACAATCAGTCTGTGCTGCTCAAGGGAGTGAATGATTCTGTAGAAACTCAAATCAATCTATGCCGCAGCCTATTGCGTATCAAAGTGCGCCCGTATTACTTGTTCCAGTGTGATGATGTTGTCGGCACGGAACATTTTTGGACATCTGTGGAAAGCGGTGTGAATATCATGCAAGGCATGCGTGGATTTATTTCGGGCTTGGCTATTCCAACGTATGTTATTGATTTGCCAAACGGCAAAGGTAAAATTCCTGTCGGACCGGACTACATATTGGAGCGTACGTCGGAAGAGTTTATTGTGCGCAACTATCAGGGTAAGATAGTTCACTATTCCAACCCGAATAACGCCAAGGCTTATACGGAATGCTTTGATGTGCCGTGCGCCGATATCATTCCGGTTTAGTTTGCCAAACGGTGGCTTTGATGAAAATAGGTTTAAGTTATGACATAAAACTGCAGGTGCCTCCGACGGAAGGACTACCTGCGGATGAGTTTGAAGAGTACGATTCTCCAGAAACGATTGATGCAATATTTGCGGTTATCAACTCAGCGGGGCACCAGGCTATAAAACTGGGTGGCGGCAGCGATTTCCTAAACTGTGTGATGCGTGAGAAGCCCGACTTGGTGTTCAATATTGCTGAGGGGTTGGGAAATTACCGTAGCCGTGAAGCGCAGGTGCCGTCCGTGCTGGAAATGCTCGGAATACCATACTCCGGGTCGGATCCTTTGACATTGTCGCTTTGTCTGGAAAAGTCCCTCACCAAACAACTGGTAGCAGCGGTCGGTGTCGACACGCCTGAATGGCGCATCATAAATACCATTGAGGAATTGGAATCAAGTGATTGGGGCAATTTCCCGTTTCCGGTTTTCATTAAGCCGGTACATGAGGGCTCCAGCAAAGGTATACGCAACGCATCTCGCGCAGATGACGTGCCAACCCTTAAAAAGATAGTGGTGCAGCAACTTTGTCTTTATGCGCAACCAGTGATAGTGGAGAGGTTTATCTCAGGCGATGAAGTGACAGTCGGATTGCTGGGAAACGACCCAACTCGTGTGGTTGGTATCATGCGTGTGTTGCCGCGTCATGCTGGTATTGATTTTGTGTATTCGCTGGAGGTCAAACGTAACTGGCAGGAAATGGTGCAGTATGAATGCCCAGCCGTGTTGGATGCGGCAGTGCTGCAAAAAATCGAAAAGTCCTGCCTGTTGGCATTCAAAACACTGGGAATACGCGATATGGCGCGCATGGACTTTCGCGTTGCAGGGGATGGCACGCCATATTTTTTGGAGGTTAATCCGTTGCCCGGGCTCAACCCTGTGAGCGGCGATTTAATCATAATGACGCAGGCATTGGGGTGGAGTTATGAAAAGTTGATTAACGGAATACTTAATGCGGCTATTGGGAGGTATAATTTTGGCTTATAAGGTTGCTCTAATCTACAATGACCCCATACCCGATCGCTATAGCCAAATGGGTGAGGCGGATGCTGTTTCAGATGTTTTGGTTGAGGTCAATGCTGTTTATGACGCATTGCTGGTGATGGGACATAGTGTGGTAAATGTGCCGCTTGTGCCTCCGATTGATGACGTGCGCACTACTTTGACAAAGCTTGATGCGGACATTTTCTTTAATTTATTTGAGGGTTTTGCCGGTCAGCCGGAAACCGAGGCCATGGTAGCCGGCATGATGGCCGCTATGGGTACGCCTTTCACAGGCTCGGCAGCGCCAACCTTAGCGCTGTCCTTGGACAAAGCTAAAGCAAAGGAATTGCTAATGGCAGCTGGTGTGAACACGCCGCGCTATCAGGTGTTATATCCGCATACTATGGACAACTTTAGCCTGCAGTTTCCCGTTATTGTCAAACCGGTTGCTGAAGACGCGAGCCACGGTATGACACAGGACAGTGTTGTTAATGACAGGACTGCACTAATAGGGCAAGTGGAAAAGGTTTGCCAAAACTATGGTGGGCGGGCATTGGTTGAGGAATTTCTTAACGGGCGCGAGTTGAGTGCCACAGTAATGGGCATGCGCAAACCGATAGTATTGTCCATTTCAGAGATAGTATTTTCCTTGCCTGACGGGTTGCCGAATATGCTGACTTTTGGTGCGAAGTGGCTAACTGATGACGTATATTTTCATCATACCGATCCTGTGTGTCCGGCTCAGATAGATGATGCGCTGTGGGCTCATGTTGCGGATGTTTCCATTGCGGCGTATCGCCTGCTGGATTGCCGGGGTTATGCCCGCGTAGATATGCGGCTTGATAGTAACGGGAAGGCCAGTGTGCTGGAGGTCAATCCAAATCCTGATATTTCCCTTACCTCTGGAGCAGTACGCCAAGCGTCGGCTATCGGGCTAACATATCCGCAGTTTGTGGATCGTATTATTCAGCTGGCATTTGATAGGGAGTAGTATGGAATTCAAACTGCGGCCAATGATTTCTCGCGACAAGCCGCAGCTTATGGCATTGTTAAAGGACACTTCTGAGTTTGAGCTGGAGGAGATCCCAGTCGCAGAAGAGGTAATTGACGCCTATCTGGATAATCCCGACAGGTGTTACATGATTACGGTCGCTGTAATAAAATCATCTGTTGCGGGCTATGTGTGTTTTGGTCAGACACCTCTCACTAGGTACACATGGGATATTTATTGGATGGCAGTGACGAAAAAAAAGCGCGGACAGGGTATAGGGAAAGCTTTGCTCAAAAAAGCCGAAGAATCAATCAGCCGAGCCGGCGGCAAACTGGTATTGGTTGAAACGTCCAGCAAGCCGAACTATCTTAGCACACGGCGATTTTATCGCAGGAATGATTACAAGCGCATTTCGCGCATTGTAGACTTTTATGCGCATGGGGATCACCTGCTCATTTTTGAAAAGCGCCTCTAGAGTTTTTCGGTGTCGCCCCGCGTGAGATGCAGACGGGCGTGTTTTGCCCCATGATTTGTTCTATAATACCCTAATGGAACTGGAGCGCTTTGAAAGTCTGGTGACAGCGGCAATGGCCTCACTCCCGCAGGAGTTTCAGGAACTGCTAGAGAATGTGGATGTGGTCGTTCAGGACGCGCTCAGTCCGTCACAGGCGCGCAGGGTTGCCAGAGGCGGAACGGTGTTGGGCTTGTATGAAGGCGTGCCGCGCACTGTGCGTGGTAGTGGTTATAATCTGGTAGCACCGGATAAAATCACCATTTTTAAAGAACCGCTGGAGGCACTTTTTACGTCAGAGCCCGAACTGGAAGCTAAGGTTCGCGAAGTGGTTTTGCATGAGGTGGCGCATCATTTCGGCTTGGGCGATCGGCGGCTGTCAGAAATTGAAGCAGAAAAGCGTCTTAGGCTCAGGAGGCAGTAATATGGGCATGGAACAATACTATCGTAAGGTGCAGGACAAGGTTATGGTGCAGCGTGATGTTATCAACGCGCTGCTCAAGGACCCGCGTATTATAGGCGATTATTATGAGGCTATTGTGCGTGATGCTGTGCGTGAGTCGGTGTCTTCATCTTTTGCGGTGGGGCGTGGTGTGGTTTTGGCAGATGACGGACGCGCCAGCAAGGAATGTGACATTATTATTTACAATACTGTGGAATACGGTCCTCTTTTCAGTTCAGGTGATATTGTGGTAGTCAGCCCGGAATCCGTGCGCTGTGTTATTCAGGTGAAGGGAACGGTGAATCAGGATAATCTGGGTGATGCTATACAGAGTTTGGATGCAGTGGATAAGCTGCGTACAGGGATATGGAAATTCATAGTGGGATTTAAGACCAATGTGGAGTATCAAATGCTGGTTGAGTTGTGTGCCCAATCAAGAAGTGTCAATGGTATATTTGTATTCTCAAGTGTTTGCAAACATGAGCAGGAAGACATCTCGTTGCAGATGCAGAAACTGGTAGGTGTTTTGAAATCTATTACGGCACCTGAGATGTATCAAACCAATGATGCAGGGAAGTACCTGACGCTTGAAGTCAGCGGTAAAAACTCTTTCCACGGCGTGCCTTTCTCGGAGTAAGTGCTAAATCCCAGTCTTGCCAATAATGCATAACTGACAAAGCCGGATAGGTGTTTTGCCCATGTCCGGCTTTGCCGTTTATAATAGCCCTAACATGCTCAGCTTAAACAATTTATCCAAATCCTATGCGCAGCGCGTACTTTTCAGCAAGGTGACCTTCAATATTGACGTGCGTGACCGCATCGCTTTGCTTGGGTCCAATGGTAGCGGTAAAAGTACGCTACTGGGGATTGTTGCGGGCGAAGTATCGTCTGATGAGGGGAGCATCACCTGCCGCAAAGGGCTGACGGTTGGTTATCTAAAACAGGAAAGCGGCAATAGTTCTCAACGATGCTTGTTATCGGAGGTAACATCTGCTGCCGCCACGATTAATACGCTTGAGCATCGTATCGGCATTGTGCAGGACGCCTTATCAGGTAATCCGGATGCTGACACGCAGGCTCAACTGATGTCTGAGTTGGGGGATTTGCAGCATCGTTTTGAGGCGGCTCATGGCTATAATGTGGAGCAGGAAGCGGGTGTAATACTGTGCGGTTTGGGCTTTCGTGAGGCGGATTTCGACAGATCCACATCTGATTTCAGCGGCGGATGGCGCATGCGTGCCGAACTGGCAAAAATATTATTACAGAATCCTGACTTATTACTGCTGGATGAGCCAACTAACCATCTTGATTTGGAAACACAGATATGGTTTGAGGAGTATGTGAAAGCATATCAGGGCGCGGTATTGCTTACGTCTCACGACCGTGCCTTTCTAAACCGTGTAGTAAATCGTGTTTTGGCTTTAGACCATAGTAAGTTGTCTGTCTACACGGGAAACTATGATGACTATGTGGAAGCCAGGCAGCAGGAAATGGAGATACTGGAGGCAACAGCGAGGCGTCAAAGCCTGAAAATTGGGCAGGAAGAGCATTTCATAAACCGCTTTCGCTATAAGGCTACCAAAGCATCACAGGTTCAGAGCCGCATCAAAAAACTGGATAAGATTAAGCGAGTTGAAGTGCCGCGCCTAGCGCGAAAAATAAGCTTTCATTTTCCGCCTCCGCCACACTCCGGTACCGATATAATTATGTTAAGCCACGTGCAAAAGTCGTATGGTGAAAATGTGGTCTATGGCGATTTGAATTTGCAGTTACGCCGAGGCGATCGCGTTGCAATTGTTGGTCCAAACGGGGCTGGCAAGACTACGCTGTTGAAGATACTGGCGGGGGTTATACCCTTTGATGCCGGTGAGCGTAAACTGGGGCATGCTGTCTCCTATGCCTACTATGCGCAGCATCAACTGGAACTATTAGAACCGAACAATACGGTGTTGGCGGAATTGCGCAGGGCGGCTCCGCCGGGTATTGAAGATATGGCTCTGCGTACCATACTCGGAGGATTTCTATTTTCAGGGGACGATGTTTTTAAACAGGTATCGGTGCTTTCCGGCGGTGAGAAAGCACGTTTGGCTCTGGCCAAAATGCTCACGCAACCGGCTAATTTTTTGCTGATGGATGAGCCGACCAACCACCTTGATATTGCCTCGCGGGAGATGCTCTCCGATGCTTTGGAGGCATATAGCGGAACACTGTGCTTTATTACTCATGACCGCACGCTTATCCGTCAAATAGCGACAACAATTATTGATGTCAATGGTGGACAGATAAGCCTATTCCCTGGAGATTATGATACCTACCGATATCACAAAGAAATGTTGGCAGAAGAGGTTTTTCAAGTGGTTTCCTCTGCGCCGCAGATAACAGCATCTGTCTCCAACTCCCGCCAAAAGCGCGCTATGTCCGGTGAATTGCGCAATGATTACTATGCCAAAAGCACGCCACTTAACAAACGAATTGAGAAGCTTGAGGCTGATTTGGCAAATGTTGAAGCAGAGATAAAATATCTAGAGGATTGCTTCGCCCGACCGGAGCATTATAATGATTCGCAAGAGGTGGTAGGCAGTATTGAGCGCCATCGTGAACTGAAAGCACGTGCAGGGGAATTGACTGCTGAATGGGAAAAGCTTGCAACTGAGGCTGAAAGCCTGCGTGAGACATTTGAAACTGCCCTAAATCGACTGGAGAGCGGCGGGCAGTAAAGCGCTTGGTTTTGTTGGACGAAACAAAAAGAAGAGAGTAGTATAAGGGCTTCCTTTAAGGCGGCGCGATGCTGGAGTGCAAGCCCGCAAAATCAATGAGTGTTGTATATATGGAATGAACAAAAGTATGCGCAAACTGGTTAAATTTCTCAAGCCTTTTTCAGGCTTTATACTGCTTATTTTCGCGCTGTTGTTTGTGCAGGCGTTGACTGACCTTTCGCTGCCCGGCTACATGTCAAAGATTATCAACGTTGGCGTGCAGCAAAACGGCATTGAAAGCGCCGTGCCCGACGCCGTGCGCCAAAGTGAGATGAGCCGCCTTGCACTCTTTATGAGTGATAGCGAAAGGGCGGAGGTGTATCAGTTTTACACATTGCTGGACAGGAATGCTCTTTCTGCATCTGACTACAACAAGTATGTAAAAAGCTATCCGGTGCTGGAGAGCGAGCCGGTTTACAGGTTGGATGGTGCCAGCAGGGCTCAAAAGGTCGAACTGGATGCCATTTTCAGTTGTGCTATTGCTATTACTTATGCCGTGGAGCAGCAGGGGCTGGCATCATTTTTGCCAGAGGGTATGATGCTGCCACCAGATGCAGATCCGTTTGTTTTTATTGCACAACTTCCGGAAGATAGTCTGGTCAGTATTATTTCAGGCGCTGATGCTCAGATGTCATCTATGCCCGATTTGCTGGTGATGCAGTCGGTCACAGCATATCTTTCCGGAGAATACACGGCTATTGGTATCAGTCTGTCCGGTATGCAATCGAGTTATATGATGCGCATTGGCGGACTAATGCTACTGCTGGCACTGCTGGGGGCTGCTTGTTCCATCGCTGTAGGTTTCTTTGCGGCTCGCGTGGCAGCAGGCTTTGCGCGTAACGTGCGTCTGAGTTTGTTCCGCCGCGTGACCAGCTTTTCCAATATTGAATTTGATAAATTTTCAACGGCTTCGCTTATTACGCGCTCCACCAATGATATTCAACAGATGCAGCTTGTGCTTATGATGCTGTTGCGCATCGTATTCTACGCGCCGATGCTTGGCATCGGCGGCATTATTCGTGCCGTGAATGAGGATGCATCGATGTCTTGGATTATTGCCGCTGCCGTAATGGCGCTGCTGGCTATGATTGGCGTTGCCTTTGCCATTGCATTACCGCGATTTAAGCTGGTGCAAAAACTCGTGGACAGACTGAATTTGGTGACGCGTGAAATACTTACCGGTTTGATGGTCATCCGCGCGTTTGATACACAGAAGCAGGAAGAGCAGAAATTTGACCATGCCAACTGGGACGTGACAAGAGTAACGCTGTTTATCAATCGTGTAATGGTGTTTATGATGCCGACGATGATATTTCTCTTTAGCGGCACAAGCATCCTTATCACTTGGGTGGGTGCACATCAGGTGGATGCAGGAAAGCTGCAAATAGGCAATATGATGGCGTTCATGCAGTATGCCATGCAGATTATTATGGCATTTCTCATGGTATCGATTGTCTTCATCATGCTGCCGCGTGCGGCTGTGTCTGCCGAGCGTATTGCTGAGGTGCTCGAGACGTCACCGACTATAAACGATCCCAAGCAGCCTAAGCAGTATGCCGCCGGCATACGCGGTATGGTTGAGTTTAAAAATGTGTGCTTCCGCTATCCGGGCGCTGAGGACAGTGTTCTTAAAAATATTACCTTTTCAGCCCGCCCGGGTCAGACCACGGCTTTTGTGGGCAGCACCGGTAGCGGAAAGAGTACCCTAATCAATCTTATTCCTCGTTTTTATGATGTGAGCGAGGGCTCTTTGCTGGTTGATGGGCTGGACGTGCGCGAAGTCACACAATGCGACCTGCGGCAGAAAATCGGTTATGTGCCGCAAAAGAGCCTGCTTTTCTCCGGAACCATTGACAGCAATGTACGCTATGGCGCACAGGAGGCTGCGGCGGACGAGATTGAGAAAGCCGCACAAACGGCGCAGGCGCTGGATTTTATCAAGGCCTGCGAGCAGGGCTTTGAAACACCGGTTTCTGAGGGTGCCACCAACTTTTCCGGCGGGCAGAAACAGCGACTGTCCATTGCACGTGCCTTGGCTAAAAAGGCCGAAATTTACATTTTTGATGACACCTTTTCTGCCATAGACTACAAGACAGATGCCGTCTTGCGCAAAGCGCTAAAGGAGGATACGGCTGATGCCACGGTGATGATTGTGGCGCAGCGTATTTCTACCATCAAGCAGGCTGACCAGATTGTCGTGCTCGACAAAGGTGCCATTGCCGGCATTGGTACGCATAAAGAACTGATGCAGAACTGTCAGGTATATCGCGAGTTGGCGCTATCACAGCTTTCCGAAGAGGAGTTGGCTTTATGAGCCCCGAGAACGTGCATCAGCCGAAAGACTCCTCACGCCGTCGTGGTTTTGGCATGGGACGTGGTGGACCTGCCGCCATGATGCGCGGAGGACAAAAAGCTAAGAATTTCAGGGGTACCATGCGCAATTTGCTGCGCTATATGCGCCCGTATCGCCTGGCTGTCATAGCTGTATTTATTTTTGCCATTGCCAGTACCGCATTCAATATTGCCGGTCCGAAAATTCTGGGCAATGCCACGACAAAACTGTTTGAGGGTATTGTTGGAAAGGTAATGCATGTGCCCGGGGCATTTGTGGATTATGGCTATATCGGGCGCATTGCTTTGATACTGCTCACGCTGTACTTCATTAGCGCGCTTTGCAGTTATATTCAAGGCTGGCTGATGACCGGTGTGGCCATGAAAGTCACATATCGTTTTAGGCAGGATATTTTCAGGAAGATTGACAGATTGCCTCTTAAATACTTTGATACGCGCACTTACGGCGAGGTGCTGTCGCGTGTTACGAATGATGTTGATACAGTGGGGCAGACGCTAAACCAGAGCCTAACCCAGATAATCACATCGGTGACCATGATACTGGGCGTGCTGGTTATGATGCTCTCCATAAGCTGGCTGATGACGCTGGTGGCGTTGGTTATTATCCCGTTGGCTTTAATGCTTGTAGCCGTTGTAGTGAAGGCATCACAGCGTTACTTTAAGCAGCAGCAGGAATACCTTGGACATGTCAATGGCCATGTGGAGGAAATGTACGGAGGGCACAGTGTAGTGCGTGCCCACAATGGTGAAGAACAATCTGTGCAGAAATTCACTGGTCTTAATAAAGTGCTCTGTGGAGCCGCATGGAAGTCACAGTTCCTGTCAGGTCTGATGATACCGATAATGACATTCATCGGGAATTTAGGTTTTGTGGGTGTCAGTATTGTCGGCGGATACTTGGTGGTGCGGGGCAGTATACAAGTAGGTGATATACAGGCTTTTATCCAGTATGTGCGCTCGTTTAATCAACCGTTGGTGCAGTCGGCGCAGATCGCCAATGTTCTGCAATCCACCGCTGCTGCCGCCGAACGTGTCTTTGAGTTCCTGAATGAGGAAGAAGAAATTCCTGAGAGTGTCGCCCCTGTGGTGTTGGATGCGGTTAATGGCAGTGTGGAGTTTAATGCTATTAACTTTGGTTATGCACCTGACAAGCAGGTAATCAAAGATTTCTCGGCATGTGTACGCCCAGGGCAGAAAGTGGCTATTGTCGGACCTACCGGTGCCGGCAAAACGACAATTATTAAACTGTTAATGCGCTTCTATGACGTGCAAAGCGGAAGCATAACAGTGGATGGTGTGGATATCCGCAACATGCAACGCGGCGAACTGCGCCGTCTGTTTGGTATGGTGTTGCAGGATACATGGCTTTATAATGGCACAATTCGCGATAATATCCGCTATGGCCAGCCTGATGCAAGCGAGGAACAGGTTGTTCAGGCAGCTAAAATTGCTTTTGTAGACCATTTTGTGCGCACTTTGCCGCAGGGTTATGACATGGTCATCAACGAGGAAGCCAATAATATTTCCCAGGGCGAAAAACAGCTGCTCACTATTGCCCGCGCTTTTCTAACCAATCCCAAGATACTGATTTTGGATGAGGCTACCAGTTCCGTAGATACGCGTACCGAGGTGTTTATTCAGCAGGCAATGGAAAAACTGATGACCGGTCGTACCAGCTTTATCATAGCCCATCGCCTGTCGACTATCCGTAATGCCGATATTATATTGGTAATGCAGGACGGCGCTATTGTGGAGCAGGGCAATCATGAAAGTCTGCTAGGTGCAGGCGGCTTATATGCCTCGCTTTATAACAGCCAGTTTGAGTCCGCGCCTGCGGCATAAATTGTGTAAGCAGCTTTTTGTGGCATGGTGTTAAAACAGGGCTTGTTTCAATTTATGCCACAAAAATGAAAGAAAAAACCATATTTTTTAGAGGAATGGACGAACGGCTGATGTATGTGGCGCAAAACTGACAAAACGAGGGACTGTATGTATGCAGGATGTAGCTGCGGCGAGAATTGAGAAAATGCCCCCAAGGGAATTCGAATCCCTGTTGATGGCTTGAAAGGCCACTGTCCTAGGCCTCTAGACGATGGGGGCAGGACAACACCAAAGTATAACAGAGAGCATGGATGTTGGCAACGCAAGCCAAGGCAAAGAAGACAATCTTTTGCAAACCCCGCTCACAGCACCTCAAGGCTAAAATCATACACCTTAACCGAATGAGTCAGCGCACCTATCGAGATAATATGCACGCCTGTTTCAGCAACTGCTCTCACATTTTGCAGTGTAATACCGCCCGATGCTTCAAAACGCACGCGTCCTTTGAGTTTTGACACAACTGCTTGCATTTCATCAACGCTCATATTATCCAGTAGCACTATGTCGGCACCAGAGGAAACTGCTTCTTCAGCCTGAGATAAGCTGTTTACCTCCACCTCAATTTCCAGCCCTCTGCGATTGCGTTTTTTAGCCTGCGAGACAATCTCCCTCAAACTTTGGCCCGCATTCCGCAGTGCGGCAATATGGTTGTCTTTAATCAATATAGCGTCAGAAAGGTGCATTCGGTGGTTTTTACCGCCACCGCAGGACACAGCATACTTCTCCAACAAGCGCTGCCCGGCAGATGTTTTGCGCGTGTCAGCAATCTGCGCCTTTGTGCCTTTTATACACTCCACATAAACGGCAGTTGCGCTGGCAACAGCGCTAAGGTGACAAACGAAGTTCAGGGCAGTGCGCTCAGCGCGCAGGATAGAACGTGTATTGCCGCTGACCATAGCAACTTTATCTCCTGCCTTCAGCCTACTGCCATCCGTCTTGCGCACGTCAACTTTCAAGTTTGGATCCACACGCTGAAAAACAGCTGTGAAAACCCCTATGCCGCTTAGTACGCCATCAGCTTTGGACAACAGTACAGCTTGGCTTTCCAAATTCGCTGGTATAACAAGCATGCCGGTGGCGTCACTGCGGAATCTGTCCTCCGCCAGTGCCAGCCGTATAATAGCTTGTACTTCACGCTTTTGCAGCAGTTCGTCCGAGGTTTTCACGGCACTCCTTTCTTATGACAATATGTTTATGCCAAGCGGGCTCCGTTTTGGGATAATCCGAGCGGTAGTGCGCTCCACGGCTTTCCAGTCTCATAATAGCCGCCTCTGTCATTAGTCGTCCGGCAGTAACCAAATTCAACAGTTCCCATGACAGCTGCTCCTGCGGCTTACCCAAGCACTCCTGCCATCCCGCCATTATTGTTGCAGCGTGCATAAGCCCATCTGTGTTGCGCACAATTCCAACATTATCCCACAGCAGTTGCTGCAGGTCAGACAGGTGCGGCATCTTAACTGCTGTGGCACTACTGCGATGCGGCATGGCAGCATGCAATCCATCATTCCAATCAAATGCCAAATCCGAAGAACTGCCTTTTAGGCTACGCTGAATTATACGCTTGCCGAACACCAACACCTCCAGCAGTGAATTGGAGGCTAATCTGTTGGCGCCATGTACGCCGGTACAGGCCGTCTCTCCAGCGGCAAATAGCCCTGGAATACTGGTCTCACCGCATGCATTGACCCTGATGCCGCCAATCATGTAGTGGGCTGCAGGGGATACGGGTATCATTTCCTTCAGTATGTCCAGCTTACGTTCCAAACAATAGCGGTAAATCTGCGGGAAACGCGTGGCGGTAACTTGTGCCGGCAAATGCGTGACATCCAGATATACATGCCCCGTGCCACTCTTCTGCATTTCACAGACTATACTGCGCGCTACAATATCGCGAGGCGCCAGTTCTGCTTGGGGTGTATAGGAATTCATAAAAGCCTCTCCGCTTGCGTTGCGCAGTATGCCACCTTCGCCACGCATAGCCTCGGAGATTAGGAATGTTTCCGCGCCCGGCATATGGAAGGCTGTGGGATGAAACTGGAAGAACTCCATATCCACAATATCAGCCCCTGCCCGATATGCCAATGCAATGCCGTCGCCTGTGGCGACTTGCGGATTGGTGGTAAGCTTAAACATCTGCCCTGCTCCACCAGTGGCAAGTATTAGAAAACGGCAGCCGAATTGCTGTATGACACCGCTTTGCGTCTCAAGCGTTTCAAGCCCGCATACCGCTCCATCTTCCAGTAGGATTCTTGTTGCCAGACAATGCTCCAGCAGGGGTATCTGCGCCTGCCTAATTTGGCGGCTGAGAGTGGTTTCTATCTGAGCACCGGTGGCGTCGCCTCCGGCATGCAGTATACGCGGCATGCTATGAGCCGCCTCGCGCGTCAAGGCAATCTCTCCGTTGATAGTATCAAACGGGACGCCAAAACGTACTAGGTCTGCTATGCGCGCTTGGGCCTCCTGTGTCAGGATACGTACGGCTTCTTCGCGACATAATCCGGCACTTGCAGCGATGGTGTCCTCATAATGCAACGCAGGAGAGTCATTGACTGAAATAGCGGCAGCGATGCCGCCTTGGGCAAGGCGCGTGTTGCAGTCCTCAATACTGCCTTTGGTAACCAGCAACACACTGCCGTGCTCACGAGCCAGCAGGGCGCTGTACAGCCCGGCAATACCACTGCCGACGATGACGTAATCGTAGGTCCTTTTGGGCCGCTTCATTTATGTAAAACTATTTATTATCTTCTAACTGTTTTTGGGCTACCGCCATACGCGCCATACGAAAAGATGCGCCTGATTCCACTTTGATGACAAGCGTGTCATCATCGGCACCAATCACCTCGCCGTATATGCCGGACCACGTAATAACGCGGTCACCAACTTTAATATTGGCTGCAAGTTGCGCCTGATCCTGTTGACGTTTGCGCTGCGGGCGCACCATCATAAAATAAAAGCCGGCGAACATGACGACCAGAAAGCCCACCATAATCCATGTGGTTGTATCCATTTACCCTCCTGAAAACCGCTCGGGCATTTGCTACACGCACCATATGTAGACAAATTCGTCGGTAGAACCATCAGTTTAGCACGTTGTCGAAAGGACTACCAATTTATTTACGAGGATAATATGCTGCATTTGAGTTATCTATCTTTCCCATTCTGCATTATTCTCAGTGACAATTTCATACAAGCAGTTTCAGTTGTTCCATGACAAGTACTTTTGTGAAATGTTTTCGTCAAATTTCAATATTTGCGGATAGCGACAGGTTTTTTGGGACAAACAAACGTGGCATTCAAAGCAATTGAATGTTTCGAATTCATGATGACGCAAAATAGACATAGCGCGATTAACAATATCGGCATTGAACATGGTGCACAGTATACTTTCTGTTTCACAGACATCTATCTTGGCAATATACAACGCGTATGTCGCCTCTTTCACGCACCTATAGAAAGCGACCTCTTCTATGGGTATGTAACCATCTTTTATAAACTTATCCAGGTTTTCAATCCCTTTTTGATACTCCCCCGCCTTACAGCAAAGAAGATACTTAAAGCAAAGATTGTTCATTTTATCAAAAGAGGCGTCTTTACTTAACGGCAGTACTACCAGTGGTTTTATGTTATCAAACACGTTGTAAGAGTTTGAGTCGATAAAATCAACTATACCAATCAATTCTTCCCTGCTACATTGGTTTAATTTTTTCACACATTCTTTGATTGAGTTATGCCTAAGTTGCCTTCTCAAATATTGGCTGTTAATTTGTACAATATTGCTTATTTCTGGAATGAATGCATGAAGCGAAGGAAATCCCAAGAAAGATACGTCTCTGTGGAATAAACTCCAGCCATTCTTCCTTACAATACCCAGCAGAAAGCTGAGAAAAAACTCATTGTCGGCATCTTTTGTTTTACACCAGCAATCGGAAAACTCATATGAGCCGGCTCCAGCAAAAAGTGCGTACGGATAAACCCCGTCCCCGCTTCGGAACATCCTTTCAAAGTTTATATCCGCATCCACATTTGTCTCAAACGTAAACACGTTCAGCCAAAGATTGGCATGCGGCAGATCCCTTCCCTGAAAAAGTTCTGTTATAGTCCTCTCCGCCGCGATAGATAGTATTGGATGGCAACCAAACTTCACAAAATACTTCCCTGTGGCTTTATCAATAAAATACATGCCGACGACAGGCAAGCCCTTTCCCAAAGAACAGTCCTTGAATTTTATGGCATAATTTCCCGTTCTTACCAGTTTTGTTACGACATTGCGCATTTCAGGCGAAAAATTGATATCTTCCAACTGAATATCAGGGGGAGTTGTTTTGCCCTCATGGATAATTTTGTTGGCATAACGCTCAAATATTTCACTTATGCTTTGAACCAAAGCCTCGGTATAAGTATTCCCTGCCGCCATGCCGTTGCTGGCATAAATGTGCTCACTAAGCCTTGCAGGGAAAAAGACCTGCTCTTTGCTGTCAAAATTTACATACGGCACGCAAAATACTACCTTGTTGTCTCTTTCGTACTTAGTATTAAGGCTTGTCAAATCATCAATCGTAACGCCATCAATATTGACAGCTTCTTTAAATCTTCCTACGCACTTCAAATACTCGTCATGCGAAATCGTTTTCTCATCCGGCGCATAATAAAATTTGGCGTCACAGGTTTCATTTTTTGCCGGATATAGGTACTTGTAAAGCGCAAAATTCTGAATTCTTTCCAGTAACTCAGCATACGCGCTTGCCAACGCAGCATCTTTGGAGACGCCCTTTCCATTGGTGCCCAAATCCAAGCCATCAATTGTAATGCGGGCGCAAAATACCCCATCAAAGCTTTGTGTTACATTTTCATCAACAAAAATTCTATTCTTTGATAGAATCATTTTGACCCTGTAAATTGTATCCGCAGGTTCGGCATCCTTGTAAAGCCTATAATTCATACGATTTTCAGCCCCTCATCTTCCTGTTCCCTACAGGTATCATGCCATAGATTTTGCCCAGACTTCAAAGTCGGCTAAAGCACAGCTAAGCCATTGCTTTGAGCAATTTTTCTTGCCACCGGCTACTAGTATAACACTCCATATAGACTAGCGTATTGTCGGATTTTTACAAAAACACTGCGTTCGGCACATTTTGGACCGGTTTACTGTCATTTGATTGTGTTGAAGTGGTAAACTATAAGTTGAGAACAGTAAAGTTTGGAGGAGTATAAAAATGAAACATGAAAGACCTGTAAGAGTTTTCATAGGAGTCAACCGTGTCGGGTACGAGTACAGAATGACACATGCCGAAGCTGACGGGCTTTTTGTACGTGCTTTTAACTTTCAGAGAAAGTGCCAAGAACAAAAAACCGATGTTATCCGCGTCACCATGAAGCAGATTTTCAAATCGAGCGATACTGTTATCCGTACCGAAGAATACTTTATGACCAAAGAGAATGAAGCCCTTCTTCGTGAAATAGCAGGCGAAGTTCAGGGAAAATCAAAAGCCCAGCAAAATGAAAAAACACGGTTGGAGAAAAGCGCCAAACAGTACGGCAAACGGCTGGACAAGCAAGAGCGGCGCGAAGTGAAAAAGACCTTAGGGCGTATAAAATAGCCCTGAAAAACAACTCCATCACTCCGTTCGCACGTTGAGCACATAATACAGGCATAAGCATCACTGTATCTGTGGTGGTATGTTCTCGCAGAAAACGTGCTTCGCTGTGTGGCTACTATGGTATGGCTATTTTCAAAATGGTCGCGGAATTAGGTCCGGACGGTTCGGATTTGCGCCATTTTGGCGGAGGGGGAAGGATCATCGTTATGAGTCATACAAAAAGACGGCTCGCAAACGGCTTATCACTTGCTATAAAATCACAAAACTTTCTTATCGTGTTGATATAACGCAAGCACTATATTTCCTGTAGGACTCTGTTCCCTTGTGCGCTTGCAACAATTTTGAAGCCATATTTTTTCGCGG
>WQXK01000006.1 GCA_009784845.1 Dehalococcoidia bacterium
CCCCACCATTGATTTGGCTTATCCGGCTTTGGTTTCCTTTTAGGCGGCGTACGGTTGGCTTTCAAGAGAGAATGGGCTTTAACCAACAGCTGCTGTTCCCTCATCAACCGCAGGATAGGGTTCTTGTTAACATCCAATCCGTCCACATACTTGAGATGAGCCTGAACTCTGCGGTATCCCCAGAATGGATGCTCGGACTTGATGGCTTGTATACGCTGCATAACCAGCCTGTTCCTAGCTATAACCGCATCTGATGTCCGGCGCTTCATTCCAGACACTCGTTTACTTTTTTGAACTCAAGTGTAAGTTCTCCAACCAAGTGCTTAAGCTTGGCATTCTCCATACGCAAGCTTTCTTCTCTTCTGTCATGGTTATCAAATAGCTGCGGCATTTTCGTCAAAAACTCATCACGCCAACGATAGTATTCAGATTGGCAGATCTGATACTCGTTACAAATATCGGATACTTGCCGGCCTTTTAACCCCTGTAAGACGATTAGTGCCTTGGTCTTGGAATCCCATTTTCTTCGTTTCATAGCTCTGTCATTCCAGAGCCATTTTATTCCCTTAACTTAGACCATGTCTTAGGGGTGCAGTATACAAGAATGACAAATATGACAAAGAGGCTACTGGGCGTACTTCTTACAAGCTTTATGCTTGCAGGTTTGGTGGCATTTGTGGTGCCTGCTGCTGCGGCAAACACAACCGAGCCCATGCTTGCGGCAGGCGAATTACATTCCTTAGCTTTGAAAAGCGATGATACGGTCTGGGCTTGGGGATGGAACGAGCTTGGGCAACTGGGCGATGGCACTGACACAAACCGCTCTACGCCAGTACAGGTTTCCAGTCTTGTTCTAATGGATGCCGAGCCGGATCCTACCGATACTACTCCCACCAGCAGCACGCCAGCCGGTTCCTCTTCTCCGACGGCTCCCTCCTCCACCACTGACGAAGGCGGTTCCGGCAGCAACGCACTACTTATAATCGTGATTATCATAGTTATAATTGCCGCAGTGGGTGCTGGGATCTACTTCATCATCAAACGCAAGAATAGTTAGCTTCAAGCGAATAGTTAAAAGAATACCGGCAGGTGCGCTCATTCAGGGCGCACCTGTTTGCGTAATAGCCCCTGATGCGCTGATATTGCCTGAGGCTGTAATGTTTCCCAAGGCTTTAAGATTGTCCCAAAATGCAATGTCCGAGGAATTAAGCTATACTGTACCAAATCCACTCAGCTTGGTAATACAAGGAGAAACTGTTATGACAACTGCAGACAATGAGGGAATTTTTGAAAACGTATGGCAAAATGCCTTAGTTAGTATTGAAAACGTCGCGTCCGATGATAATGACCAGCGTTTTCTCAAAGCGCTGGCTATGGGAGGAAGCGTTGCCGCTGAAACATTGGTTACAACCAGCCCTGCCATAAAACAACTCTGGGGCGACGGCAACCAACAAACCGCCACCAGTCTCAGCTTGCTCTTTTCGCTGATAATGCTAAGTCAACTCTACATCGTGGCGAAACAAAACCCGCCGCAGAACTACGTGGCTATGTTACCCAAGGAGGTAACCGCCACACGCATTTTCCATGTGTTTAACGGCAATCCGGAAGAATTCTTTCAGGATTTCCGGCACTTTGACGAGCAGTTCAGCTACGACTTGGAAAAGCACAAACATCTGATTCATACAAGCTGCATGATGTTGTCACGCTGCAGTGAAATCTGTGGGCATCCGTGCGTCAATTGGGAAAAAGTAAAATGGCCTGTGGTTGAGCTGACGCATCTTACCAAGGGCACCATCACCGACAGTTCAACTTTGCGCAGCAAGGCGGACGTAGATGCCATGCTGAGCAGCATTGATGCCGGTGCGCAGGCCATGATGAGTTATTACAGCGGAGGATAATCTTGGAAACAGACCTGCCAAGCCTGATATCAGCGCTTTCGCATCCGCAGGTTTATCCGGAAGCCACCGATAACGTAGTATTAATTCAGACGCAAATGTCTTGCGTTTTCCTCAGCGGAGAGTACGCTTACAAAATCAAAAAGCCCGTCAATTTGGGATACCTTGACTATACTACTCTTGAGAAGCGGCACTATTTCTGCGAGCAGGAGGTCATACTAAACCGACGCCTTTGCCCTAATGTCTACTTTGGAGTGGAACGCATCACTTTTGACGGCGCGCATTATGCTTTCAACGGCGCAGGCGAGGTAGTGGAGTATGCCGTCAAAATGAAACGCCTGCCGGATGAGCGACTGCTTGATCGCCTGCTAAAACAAAATGCCGTAAGCAGCGCAATGCTGGATGACTTAGCGGATAAGCTTGCGCGCTTTCACGCACATGCTCAGACGGACGACATCATCACATCCTACGGCAGCAGTGCCGTCATAACACAAAATACCGAGGAAAATTTCTCTCAGACGGGAAAATACTTCGGAAAGGTTTTGCCGCAGGAACAATTCGAGCACATTCGGGATTACACGCGCAATTTCATGCGTGATAATGCGGCGCTGTTGCACACCCGCATGTCAGAGCAGCGCATACGCGACTGCCACGGTGATCTGCACGCGCAGCACATCTGCTTTTGCGACGACATCTGCATCTTCGACTGCATTGAGTTTAATGAGCGCTTCCGCTACTGCGACGTGGCATCCGAGGTAGCATTCCTTGCCATGGATTTGGAGCATAGCGGGTATGCCGATCTCAGCCGATACTTCTTGGTGCAATACGTCGCATACAGCAAAGACAGCAACATTCCTGCTTTGCTCAATTTTTACAAGTGCTACCGCGCCTACGTGCGCGCCAAGGTTGCCTGCTTCAAGCAAGATGACCCTCTTGTGAGCGCAGAGGACAAGCAGCGTTCCTTGGAGGCGGCACAAAGTTATTTCGATTTAGCATATAGCTACACACGTTACCGTCCCCTGCTGGTCGTGATGACGGGGCTTTGCGGCAGCGGTAAAAGCACCATCGCCGGCGCGCTTGCCGGACGCTGTGCTGCCGTGCATATATCATCCGACGTTACGCGCAAGCGCCTTGCCGGTATTCCTGAGACGGAGCATCGCTATGACGAGGATGGCTGCGGTTTGTACTCAGCCGACTTTCACCGCAAAACCTACGCTGCCATCATGGCGCAAACCGCAGAGGCGCTTGAAAGCAATTACTCTGTTGTACTGGATGCTGCTTTCCTCAAGCAGTCTGAGAGAGAGGCAGCATGCGAGATGGCACGGCAAAAAGGTGCCGACATATTGCTGCTCGAGTGCCGCCTTGATGCACAATTAACAAAAGAGCGCCTGCAGCAAAGGTTGTCGCAGCAAACGGCATCCGATGGACGCTGGGAAATATACCAAAAACAGCTTGCGTGGTTTGAGCAGGTAAGGCATACTCCGCAAAATGAGTATTTGCTAATTGACACCTCACTGCCGCTGGGGCAAAATATAAGACAAGTATTGAATAGGATAAACAACCAAAATGAGCACTGAATCCTTTATTAGAACACCCGACGCAGCGCACGACGGTCGCCTGCGCATTGAATGGGCCGCCCGCGAAATGCCCGTATTGGCTCAGATAAAGCAGCGCTTTCTAAAGGAAAAGCCCTTCTCCGGCATGCGTGTATCCGCCTGTCTGCATGTCACCACAGAGACTGCCAATTTGGCGCTTGCCTTACAAGCAGGCGGGGCCGACCTTGTGGTGTGCGCCTCAAACCCTCTCTCGACGCAGGACGACGTGGCTGCGGCGCTTGTCGATGCCGGCATACCGACCAATGCCATCAAGGGCGAGGATGAGCGCACTTACTACAAGCACATTACCACTGCGTTAAATCACAACCCGCAGCTTACCATTGACGACGGTGCCGATCTGGTGACCACTCTGCATACAAAGCGAAGCGAACTGCTTAAAGACATGATTGGCGGCACAGAGGAAACGACGACCGGCGTGGTACGCCTGCGCAGTATGGAACATGCCGGCAAACTCACTTATCCCATTATCGCCGTAAATGATGCCCTGACCAAGTATTTGTTCGACAACCGCTACGGCACGGGGCAAAGCACTCTTGACGGCGTCATTCGCGCGACCAATGTTCTGCTCGCCGGCAAAACGCTGGTGGTGGCAGGATATGGGTGGTGCGGCAAGGGTCTGGCGCTACGTGCCAAGGGTATGGGGGCGCATGTTATCGTCACCGAGGTTGAACCGGTCAAAGCACTTGAGGCAGCCATGGACGGATGCAGTGTAATGCCCATGACAAAAGCAGCCCCGCTTGGCGACATATTCATCACGGTAACAGGGGACAAACATGTAATCAGCCGTGAGGTCATTTTACTGCTGAAAGACGGTGCAATACTTGCCAACAGCGGGCATTTCAACGTTGAAATTGACATACCCTCGCTGGAGCGGCTCGCCGGAAATAAACGCTGCGTACGCCAGTTCGTAGATGAATACACGCTGCAGAACGGTCGCAGGGTATATCTGCTGGGGGAGGGGCGTCTGATCAATTTGGCAGCAGCTGAGGGACATCCGGCCTCCGTCATGGATATGAGTTTTGCCAATCAGGCACTGTGTCTGGAATACCTTGCTAAAAACTGCGGCAAACTGAGCAGCAAAGTATTCGCCGTGCCGGAGGAAATAGACAAAACTGTGGCGCGTCTTAAGCTTGTCTCCATGGGCATTGACATTGATACGCTCACACTTGAACAGGAACGCTACCTGGCCGGCTGGGAAGAAGGGACTTAAGGAGCACAGGATATGACTTACACATTTTGCAATGCACCCAAATATTTCTTTACATCGGAGTCGGTCACCGAGGGTCATCCGGATAAAATCTGTGACCAGATATCCGATGCCGTGCTGGATGATATTTTGTCGCGCGATCCGCAGGCGCATGTTGCCTGCGAAACCGCCGTTACCAATGGCTTGGTGTTTGTACTGGGCGAGATTACCACAACAGCCTACTCGGACATAGCCGAAATCGTGCGCAAGGTAATACAGGATATCGGCTATACCAAGCCGGAGTATGGATTCGAGTACCGCACGTGCGGCGTAATGACGTCAATTAACAAACAGTCCCCAAATATTGCTCAGGGGGTCAACTCCTCAACAGAGTTCAAAAGCGGCTCCAAGGACGCACTTGACACGCTTGGTGCCGGTGATCAGGGCATGATGGTAGGCTTTGCCTGCAACGAAACCCCTGAGTTGATGCCTATGCCGATTGCCACGGCCCATAAGCTGACGCAACGCCTGTCTCAGGTGCGCAAGAACGGCACTATTCCCTACCTGCGCCCGGACGGCAAAAGCCAGGTGACCGTAGAGTACCAAGACGGCAAGGTCAAACGCATTGACAGCGTGGTTATTGGTGCACAACACGACGGCGGCATCGACCAAGAACAGATTAAGCAAGACGTTCTGCAGCATGTCGTGCGTCCCGTCATCGCAAATGATCTGCTGGATCGGGATACCAAGTATTATGTCAACGCCACCGGTATGTTTGAACTTGGCGGGCCTGTCTCGGATACAGGCTTCACCGGACGCAAGCTGCTGGTGGATACATACGGCGGCATGGCGCGCCACGGCGGTGGTGCTTTCTCAGGTAAGGACCCCACCAAAGTAGACCGCTCGGCGGCTTATATGGCACGCTACATTGCCAAAAACATGGTAGCCGCAGGTCTGGCAGACAGGCTTGAAATCCAGATATCCTACGTAATCGGCGTGGCACGTCCGCTGTCGGTTTCACTGGAAACATTCGGCACGGGAAAAGTGTGCCCGCAAAAACTGGATGAGTTGCTGCAGAAACACTTTGATCTGCGTCCGTCGGCTATCATCCGCACGTTTGATCTGCTGCGCCCCATTTATCGCCAAACAGCCACTTACGGACATTTCGGGCGCAGTGATATTAATTTGCCTTGGGAAAGAATAGGCAAAGCTGATATCTTGCGCCGAGAGGGATTCAACAGTTAGAATAGCGGAGAATACTGCTCCCGCGCCAGAGCCCTAACAATACTATTCACGGCGCGAAAGGAACAGCATGACAGGTAACACTATAAAATTCGGCACAGACGGCTGGCGTGCCGTCATAGCTGATGAGTTTACTTTCGCCAACGTGCGCATCTGTGCCCAGGCGGTAGCCGACTACCTGCACGAGGCGGGACTTGCGCACAAGGGCGTTGTGATCGGCTTTGACACGCGCTTCGCATCAGACGATTTTGCCAAAACATCTGCCGAGGTTCTGGCAGGCAACGGCATTCGGGTTTATTTAAGCGACAGTGCCATACTTACACCGGTGCTAAGCTACTCAGTCGCACATCTGCAGGCCGGAGGCGGCATCGTCATCACAGCCAGCCACAATCCGGGCTCGTGGAACGGCTTTAAGTACAAATCCCCTGACGGCGCCAGCGCCCCGTCTGAAACAGTAGCCCGTATTGAAGAACTGATTGCCAAATCTCAGCCGCGAAACGTCCGCACGACCAGATTAAGCGACGCAGTAACGCAAGGCTTGGTAACTATAAGCGATTTCAAACCGACCTACCGGCGCCAAATTGAAAGTCTGATTGACCTTGATGGCATTCGCTGTGCCGGACTCAAGATTGCCGTGGATTCAATGCACGGGGCGGGATGTGGCTATTTCAAAATGTTGCTGGGAGAAGACTCAAGCTGCATCAGCGAAATTAAAAGTTCTCCAAATCCGGCTTTCCCCGGCATGAAACAACCGGAGCCTATCGGGTCTAACCTAGCAGATCTAAGCGAGCATGTTAAAACCATTGGAGCATCCGTCGGGCTGGCCACCGACGGCGATGCCGACCGCTTGGGCATAATGGACGAAAATGGCAACTACGTCACACAACTTCAGGTGTATGCCTTACTGGCACTCTATTTTCTTGAGATACGCGGCGAACGCGGCGCTATCGTCAAAACAATCACCACCACCAATATGCTTAACCGCTTAGGTGAGCTTTACGACGTACCTGTTTTCGAAACATCTGTCGGCTTTAAATATGTGGCCCCGGTGATGCAACGCGAAAATGCCATCATCGGCGGCGAGGAAAGCGGCGGTTACGGCTTCCGCGGACATGTTCCCGAACGCGACGGATTGCTTGCCGGACTGTATTTTCTTGACCTGATGGCACGCACAGGCAAAACACCGACGCAACTGCTGGACGCCTTATACGATAAAGTTGGCTCGCATTACTATGACCGCCGCGACACTCATTTTGCTGAGGAGGAACGCATGCTCGTAATACAGCACATGCAGGAGGCCTCCCCCGCCGAACTAAACGGCATAGCTGTTTTACGCAAGGAGACAGAGGACGGCTTCCGTTTCGTACTGGCCGATGGTGGCTGGTTATTGGTGCGTTTCTCCGGCACGGAACCGCTACTGCGCGTGTATGCCGAAGGCGCCAGCACACAACAAGTGCAAAGCCTGCTTGATTGCGGCATGCAGTTGGCAGGAATAAAGGAGATTTAATGAGCAAGACCAATCTTGACGATATAAGTAATTATACGAAGCTTGATCCTTCCGATATGCTGCGTCACTTGCACGACATCCCAACATTATGTTCATACGCGTGGGAACAGGCACAACTCCTGAAACTGCCTGACAGCTACAGCGATGTAAACAAGGTTGTCGTGTTGGGTATGGGCGGATCCGCTATCGGTTGTGACCTTTTGAGCAGCTTGGTAATCAACGAGTGTCGCGCACCTATTTTTATCAGCCGGGCTTACACTGCTCCAGCGTTTCTTGATGACAACACATTAGTTATTGCCTCAAGTTACTCCGGTACGACAGAGGAAACCCTATCAGCTTTCACACCACTCATCAATAGTGACTGCAAAAAAATAGTGCTGACGTCAGGCGGTCAATTGGCCACATTGGCAAAAGAGCACCATATCCCTGTCTTTATGCTGAACTACCAATCACCACCTCGTGCCACCCTTCCATTGAGCTTTCTAGCTCTTCTGGGGATAATCTGTAAGCTGAAGTTGCTTGACGATAAGCATGCCGACGTGGCAGAGACATGCAATATGCTGCAGGAGTATAGCCAACAGCTAAACGAAAACGCACCGGAGGCAAACAATCAAGCCAAACAGTTAGCGCGCCTTTTATACAATAAAATGACCATAATATACGGAGCGGAGCATCTATCTGAGGTAGCCAGACGCTGGCATCTGCAAATCAATGAAAATGCCAAGGCTTGGGCTTCCAGCGCCGCTTTCCCTGAGTTAAACCATAATGCCACGACAGGATATGAATTTCCAACGGAAATAAGCTTTAATACCCATGTGATAATGTTGCGCTGCCCAAACCTGCATCCACGTGTGCTCCTGCGCTACGATATCACGGGTCGCATATTAGACAAAGCTGGTATAAAACATACCATCCTTGACGCCAAAGGACAGAGTAAGATTGCTCAGATGTTAAGTCTTATTCTCCTTGGAGATTATGTCAGCTACTACCTGGCATTGCTTTATGGAATCGATCCATATCCAATCAAAGCCGTAGAATATCTCAGAGCAGAACTGACCAAAATGTAGCGTTTTGGACGCAAGTGATGAAGTACGCAATATAAACTCCACTCGGTTTAGAGAGATGAAAAACCTCGCATAAACCAAAAGACCGCCGGTAATTTCCAGCGGTCTTTGACTTTCCGTATCCCAAATAATGCAGGTGATTTAACGCTTTGTATACTGCGAT
Organism: Dehalococcoidia bacterium; assembly: GCA_009784845.1. The sequence goes on from WQXK01000006.1 coordinate 8,674, forward strand.
GCTTTGCGGGCGCGCTTTAGTCCAGCTTTCTTTCTTTCCTTGGCGCGCGGGTCGCGTGTCAGCAATCCCTCTGAGCGCAAGACCGCTTTGTGATTTTCGTCTTCTTTAAGCAGTGCGCGGGAGATACCCAGCGCAATCGCATCAGCTTGCCCTGTAATACCGCCGCCCTCCACTTTCACGACAATGTCATATTTCGTTGTCGTCTGCGTTGCTATAAGCGGCTTTGTAATGGTCAGGCGATGGTCAATGCGTGTAAAACGCTCCTCATAATTCTGCCCATCGACGAGTATACTACCGCTACCCGGGTTCAATTTAACCTGCGACACGGCAGTCTTACGTCTGCCGGTACCACTGGAATAAGTTTTCTTTACCATCAATATCCCCCTTAAGCCTCAGCCTGCTTGGCGACTGCAATATTACCATGCGGATGCTCCGCACCTGCATAGACTTTCAATTTTTTGAGCATAGCATCACCCAGTTTATTCTGGGGCAGCATACCTCTTACGGCATGCTCAATAACCATCTCGGGCTTTTTGCTCAGCACCTCAGATAGCGCTACGCTGCGGAAACCACCCGGGTATCCTGAGTGCCTGTAATACATTTTCTGCTCTAATTTTTTGCCTGTCACCTTAATCTTAGACGCATTGATGACTACCACATAATCACCGGTGTCCAGGTGTCGCGTGAACATAGCCTTGTTCTTTCCCATAAGGATTTTAGTCGCCTCAGTGGCGATTTCGCCCAGCACCTGATCCGCGGCATCAATAACATGCCATTCGCGTTTAATTTCTTTTGCCTTAACAGAATAGGTTTTCATTAAAAGCCTTCCTCGTAATACACACTATTCAAATACAAGCCACAGCTGGGCACCGTAGGTCCAGCCAGACCAAATTCGCAAGTGTTAATTATACCCTGAAACTCATTTAGTGTCATCTTGCCCTGCCCAATTCGCAAAAGAGCACCCACCGTATTACGCACCTGATGCAGTAAAAAGGCACTGGCAACCATGCGTACAATCACCATCTCACCTTCACGCCGCACCGAGGCATGATACATATGGCGCACCGTAGTGCGTTCCTCATCCTCCATGCTCGAGGCAAACGGGGCAAAATCATGCACGCCCAAAAGCATTGAACTCGCCTGATTCATAGCCTCAATATCCAACTCACCAGCCACGCGATGGGCACGCTCATTCCACAAAGGAGAGCGCACAGACGTATTTAAGATAAAATACTCGTACTCACGCCTGCTGGCATGGCGCCGCGGATCAAAAGCCATCTCTACCCTGCGGGCTGTTTTCACCGCAATATCAGGCGGTAGAAAATGGTTCATACCGCTGACAAATGCCTTTTCCTCAAGCGCTGATGCCGTAGCAAATGATACCACCTGACCTTTGGCATGCACGCCGGCATCGGTACGACCGGCATCGTGACACGAATATCCTCACCGGTCAGCCGGTTCAGTGCCTTCTCAATTTTTGACTGCACCGTCGCCATATGCGGCTGCCACTGCGAGCCGGCATAGTGGGTGCCATCATACTCAAGCACCAGCGCTAAGCGCACCAAAGATGTGGTATGAACCAAATCCGGCACCGGCATAAAAACGTCCGGCGGCGCAGAAAGCGTTGGAGAAAGAGGCATAACTATTTTACCAACTCCAACTGTGCCATAGGGGCACCATCTCCCAGACGCGGCACCATCTTGGTAATACGTGTATAGCCACCATTACGATCAGCATAGCGTTTGGCGATATCGTCGAATACCTTATCTACAATAGCCTCACTGTAGATAAAAGCCAACGCGCGGCGGCGGGCACTCAGGTCACCCTTCTTGCCCAGGGTAATCATTTTCTCCGCCATGCTGCGAACTTCCTTAGCCTTAGCCTCGGTAGTAACAATCTTTTCGCTGCTCATCAGGCTTTGTACCAGATTGCGATACATAGCCAAACGATGTGCCGTAGGCCTATCAAATTTTCTGCCGGATACATTATGTCTCATAATATTCTCACTTTGACCAAATTAGATAGTTAAAAACATCCTTTTAAGATGACTTCTTCTTGCGTGAGGATTTCTTGGGGAGCTCTTCCTCTTCTTCACTTTCATCGGAACTGCCCTCGTCCCCCAACTTAGGGAAAGACAATCCAAGACTCGTCAGTTTTTCTTCTACCTCTATGCGTGACTTCTGTCCGAAATTGCGCAGATTAAGCAGTTCTTTCTCATCCAAGCTTGCCAGTTCGCCAACCATATTGATGCCGCTGCGATGCAGACAGTTCAAGGCACGCACCGAAAGATCCAGTTCTTTAACTGGCTTATTGTATATGTCCTTTGGTATGAAAGCACGCATGGCTTTCTTCTCTTCGAGTTCAGAAGCGCGGCTGAAGTCGACCACCGGTTTAAGATGCTCAACCAAAATGGCAGCACCGCGGCTAATAGCTCTTGAGGGTGCCATCGTGCCATCGGTCCAAATCTCAACCGTCAGTCTTTCCTGACTGGTTTCACGACCCAAATGCAACGGCTCGGTTGTGAAATTCACCTTACGCACAGGCGCAAAGATGGCATCTACCGTAATTGTACCTATGGGCATATTTGCACTGCCTCCGGCAGTTTGATAACCCATGCCCATATCAACGTCCAACTCAACCGCCAAGGATGCGTCCTTGCCGCTGAGAGTTGCCAAATACAGGTCCGGATTAACAATCTCAAAATCCGCAGAGGGCGTAATATCCGAGGCATGCACCTCACCTTCGCCATCTTTTTCCAGATACAATTTCCCCGGCTTGCCGCTAAGCGATTTCATCCTAAGCGACTTGATGTTCAGCAGGAAATCCAGTACATCTTCCTTTACACCGGGAATCGGCGAAAACTCATGCTGAATGCCGTCGATGCGCACGCGCGTAACAGCAGAACCCGGCAGGTAGCGCAACAGTACGCGCCGCAGGGCATTACCGAGCGTAGTGCCAAAGCCTTTTTCTAAAGGCTCTATGACAAAACGTCCATATTTATCACTTGTTTCTACATTTTCAATCTTTGGTATAGATAGGCTCGCCAACATGGCCTCCTTAACTTCTAGCGGGAGTAATACTCAACCACTGAAGCCATATCAAACTTTGTTTCAATATCGCCGGGTGCCGGCACGCTAATAACACGCCCAACCATGGATGCTTTATCCATGCTGAGCCATGACGCAACAACTTTGCTGCCAATACCTTCCGATGCCAGCTTAAAGTAATTGCTCTTTTTGCTGGCTTCACGCCAGCCAATCACGTCGCCTTCTTTCACAAGGAAGGAAGGAATATCAGTGTTCTTGCCGTTAACCATAAAATGCCCGTGCTGCACAAGCTGACGAGCCTGTGTGCGCGAATCGGCAAAACCCAAACGATAAACGACATTGTCCAGTCTCTTTTCCAACAGAACCAACAGGTTCTCGCCGGTAATACCGCTTTGGCGCTCAGCCTCAGCAAAGAAACGGCAGAACTGGCGCTCAAGCACGCCATAGCTATAACGTACTTTTTGCTTCTCGCGCAACTGCATACCGCGGTCTGACAGACGGCGGCGGCGTGAAAGCTGCGGGCCAGGCGGTTTGGGACGTTTGTCAAAGACGCATTTGGTAAGACATTTATCGCCTTTAAGAAACAACTTGTCACCGCTACGGCGGCACAAACGACACTTAGCTTCAGTATATCTAGCCATAGACTATACACGTCTCCTTTTAGGTGGGCGGCAACCATTATGCGGTACAGGTGTCACGTCGCGAATACTGGTGATATGTAAACCGGAAGCCTGAAGCGAACGAATCGCCGCTTCGCGGCCGCTACCGGGACCCTTTACGTATACCTCCACCTGTTTGAGCCCGACTTCCATAGCCTTGCGCGTGGCTGATGCCGCTGCCATCTGTGCGGCATAAGGCGTACTTTTACGCGAGCCCTTAAAACCGGAGGCTCCTGCACTGGCTGATGAAATAACGTTCCCCTGCGGGTCAGTCAACGTAACAATTGTGTTGTTAAAGGTTGCCTGAATGTATACCCGCCCGGAGGGTATTACCCTCTTTTCGCGTTTTCTTGTTGGTTTCTTGCTTGTTTGTGCCATGTATTACTCCTAGTTGTTACTCAACTCAGTTACTATTTCTTAGCGCCGCGCTTCTGACCGCGACCGGCAACAGTCTTAGGCTTACCCTTACGTGTGCGGGCATTGGTGCGCGTACGCTGCCCTCTCACAGGCAGACTGCGACGATGGCGCAACCCGCGGTATGAGCCAATATCAATTAAGCGTTTGATGTTTAAGTTGATCTCTTTGCGCAACTCGCCTTCAATGCGAAATTCGCGATCAACATATTCGCGGATGCGATTAAGTTCAGCCTCAGACAACTCATCAAGCTTGGATTCCGGTTTGACATTTGTCGCACTCAGAATTTCAAAAGCTCGCGTCCGACCTACGCCATATAGATACTGCAGGGAAACCCATGCCTGCTTATCCTTCGGCAAATCCACACCGGCTATACGTGCCATACTAAATATCCTCCTCTAACCAACCTAACCCTGACGCTGCTTATGCTTCGGGTTAGTGCAAATATTGCGAACTACGCCTTTGCGCTTGATAATTTTGCATTTTTCACATTGGACCTTAACTGATGCCCTTACTTTCATATAATACCTTCCCAAACACCTTTTATTACTTAAAGCGATAAGTGATGCGCCCACGCGTCAAATCATAAGGCGAAAGCTCGACCAACACCTTATCGCCGGGTAATACCCTTATATAATGCACCCTGATTTTGCCGGAAATATGCGCCAGCACTGCATGCCCATTGGACAGCTTCACCTGAAAGGTAGCGTTGGGCAATGCCTCAACAACCATCCCTTCTACCTCAATAGCCTCTTTTTTTGCCATAATACTCTTCAATTATGCCTTGGTCATAATTTCCGGCTCGCCGTCTGTAACAGCCACGGTATGCTCAAAATGAGCCGCCAAGCTGCCATCAAGCGTCGAAACCACCCATTTATCGCGCCCCACTTTGGTGCGCCAATCACCCGTGGTCAACATCGGCTCAATCGCCAGTGTCATACCTTTTTTTAACTCGGGACCAGTGCCGGGCTCACCAAAATTCGGCACCAAAGGGTCCTCATGCATGGCATGTCCTATGCCATGCCCGGTATATTCCCTTACCACGGTAAAGCCGCGCGATTCGGCACAGCACTGTATGGCAGACGAAATATCACCCAGTCTGCCACCGGCACGCGCCGCAGCCATTCCGGCATTAAGCGACTCCCAAGTGGCATCCAGTAAGCCCCTTGTAAGCATTCCCGCCTGTCCCACAACCACCGTGGTTGCGGCATCGCCCTGGAAGCCGTCGGCAATAGCACCGAAATCCAGCGACACGACATCGCCATTTTTTATAACACGTCTACCCGGTATACCATGCACAATTTCATCGTTTATCGAAACGCACAGACTGGCCGGATAACCGCGATATCCCTTAAACGACGGTTTTCCTCCCATAGCGCGAACTTCTCTTTCGGCGATTTCATCCAACTCGGCGGTTTCCATACCGGCGCACACACTGCCGCTTAACACGTCCAGCACTCGCGCCACCATACGCCCCGCCTTGCGCATCGCTTGTAACTCGCGCTCATTTTTAATTCCGATAGCCATACTACTTGCTGTCGCCTATGGCTTTCACGATGCGCGCGGCAATACCTGCCACTTCACCGCTTCCGTCAATCTCAGCCAGTATGCCACGCTGCTTGTAGTACTCTATTAACAGCGCTGTATCCTTAAAATATACCTCCAAACGCCTCATCACCGTTTGCGGCGCATCATCAGCACGCTGATATAACTCGCCTCCGCACTTGGCACACGCGGGAACAGCTTCACCATGCCCGTAGTTATAAGGCGTCTGGCACAGGCGGCAGAGCCAGCGGCTTGATAGGCGCCTAACCAACTCTTCCTGCTCCACGCTGATATAGATTGCCGCATCGACCCTTTCATAGGCACCATGCGCCAAGGCGTTATCCAAACTCTCAGCCTGAGCCAAATTGCGCGGAAAACCATCAAGAATCACACCGCGCTGGTCTGTGGACTGAGAAAGCCTGTCCAGTACCATTTGAGTAGTGATTTCGTCTGGTACCAGCGAACCACATTCCATAATGGTCTTCACTTTCAGTCCCAACTCATCACCGCGCTCAACTGCCTGGCGGAATAAGTCTCCGGACGAAAGGTGCAGCATCTGCATTTCCTGCGCTACAAGCACCGCCTGCGTGCCTTTGCCGGCACCGGGCGCGCCCAGAAATACAACTATCTTAAAATCAGCCTTAGCCAAAAGCATTTCCTACTTAATGAATCCCTCATATCGGCGCATAGCCAGCTGGGCTTCCATCTGTTTCATTGTATCGAGTACCACACCCACCACAATAAGCATACCTGTGCTGGAAACCTGCAGCGAAACCTGCAACATTGTTGCACTAGCCACAGTTTGTGCTAAGAAAGGTATGATAGCAACAAGGGCCAAAAAGAGTGCCCCGGCCCATGTTATGTGCATGATTACACTATTCAAATAAACCGACGTCTGCTTGCCTGGTCTTATACCGGGCACAAAGCCGCCCTGGCGCTGCAATACGCCCGGCAAGTCCTGCTGCTGGAACATCACCGTGGTATAGAAGAAAGCAAAGCCCACGACCAACAGGAAGTACACCCCCCAGTAAATCAACCCTCCAGGCAAATGTGCATTGGCGCTGAAAACGTTCACGACCCAACCGGCAAAACCGCCGCTGTCCGTGGTACCACCGGCCCATGTCGCAATAATGCCGGGGAACGTGACCACAGCCATGGCAAAAATCAGCGGAATCATACCCGCCGTATTAACACGCATGGGAATGTAGCTTGAGCCGCTCTGGCGGTACATGCGACCGCCGCGGTAAACGCTCTTGGCGTACTGCACCGGTACGCGCCTATGCGCCTCGGTGAATATAACCACCAGGAAAGCTGTTACCAGCGTAATGACCAGGAAAACAACCAACCCTACCCATGCCCTTTCTCCTTGCTGCACGTCAAAAAAGCCCTTTCCTATCTGTTCCGGTAACTGAGCCATAATACCGGCAAAAATGATAATGGAAACACCATTGCCGATGCCGTACTGCGTAATTTGCTCACCCAGCCACACCAACAGCATAGTTCCGGCAATCAAAGACATAACAATCGCAACGGTAGAAAGCGGATCGGTATCCAGTAAAGCCCCCTGCCCACGCAATAGCATAAGCTGGGCATACCCGGACAGACCGGCAAGGGGAATCATAAGCCAATGGGTTATGGTATTGATGCGGTTGCGACCGCTTTCACCCTCTTCAGCCAGTCGTTGCAAGGCTGGGATGACCGGCGTCATCAGTGTCATAACAATGCTGGCGGTGATATACGGATACACACCCATGGCCGCCACACTGAAGTTGTTAAGCGCACCACCGCTGAACATATTAAACATACCGAACAGCGGGTTATTATTCAGCTGATCTTTCATAACCTCAGCGTCTACGCCCGGCACCGGAACATGCACTAAAAAGCGGAATGCCACCAGAATGCCGAATGTTATGAGCAGGCGTTTGCGCAAATCCGGTAGGCTAAACGCATCTATCATCGCCTGAATCAGGCGTGGCCTGGACGACGCTCTCTGCGCCATTAGGCAACCTCCTCCGCAGTACCACCGGCAGTCTCAATTTTCTCTTTAGCTGCCGCCGAGTAGCTGCCAACTTTTACCATGAGCGCCTTTTTGATTTCACCGCCGGCCAGAATTTTCACCGGCAAAGCAGTGGTTTTGATTAAGCCTTCAGAGAGCAGTGTTTCCGGAGTAACGGAACTGCCGGCCCTGAAACAATTCAGTGCAGAAACATTTACCACACTAATTTCTTTCTTGAACAGGTTGGTAAAGCCGCGTTTTTCAGGCAGGCGCTTGATAATCGGAAGCTGACCTCCCTCAAAGCCCGGTCTAATACCAAAGCCGGCGCGCGCCTTGTTACCTTTACAACCGCGACCAGAATAAGTGCCATGTCCCGACCCTGCACCGCGTCCGACACGCTTGCGAAACTTGCGCGCGCCGAAAGCCAGGGCTAACTCATGCTGTTTCATTAAGACACCTCCTCAACCCTGACCAGATGTCTTACCTTGACGATCATGCCGCGCATAGCGACAGAATCCTCTTTTATTACACTATGATTCAGGCGCCTAAGCCCCAACGATTCAATAGTGCGCTTCTGATCCTCGGGATAACCGATATCACTTTTAATCCATGTTACTTTTAATTTAGCCACCGCTGGTCGCCTCCTGCGGTTTTTCGTCTCTGCTGCGTTTAGCTATTTCTGCTTTGGGATCCTTCAAGCTGGCAAGTGCCAGCATAACAGCTTTAGCCACATTGGTTTTGTTGGAACTGCCAAGCGACTTGGTCAAAATATCCTTAATCCCAACCGCTTCCACCACGGCACGTACACTTCCGCCGGCAATGATGCCCGTTCCGGGTGCTGCCGGCTTTAACAATACGTTGGTGGCTCCAAACCTAGCATTTACCTCATAGGGAATAGTCCCGCCCATCATCTGTACCTTAATAAGGTGCTTGTGCGCTACGGCATTGGCTTTATTGATAGCCTCCGGGACCTCGTTCGACTTACCCACGCCAATACCCACGTGTCCGGCGCCATCGCCGCTCACCACCAAAGCCGCAAAGCTAAGTCGCTTGCCGCCTTTGAGCACTTTGGAAACGCGTCTAATGTAGATTAACTTATCGTTAAGCACCAACTCGGTCGCGTCAATCTTGCTTCTGGTTATTTTTTCCTTAGCCATAGTTCCATCCTTTTAGAATTCCAGCCCGGCTTTGCGGGCCGCCTCAGCCAGACTTTTCACGCGACCGTGATACTTGTAACCGCCACGGTCAAATACCACGCTTTTGACGCCGGCATTGATGGCTCTTTGCGCCACCGTGGTGCCGACGATGTCTGCCTGCTCGGCTTTCTTTTTGCCGTCGATTTTCTGGGCTATTTCCAGCTCCAGCGTGGAAGCAGATGTCAGCGTGTGCCCTTGCTCGTCATCAATTACCTGAACATAAATATGCTGCAAACTGCGAAAAACACATAGGCGCGGACGCTCGGCTGTGCCTTTCAGCGTAGCGCGGATACGCGCATGCCGCGTCTGCCTTGCCTTTCTAGTATTAAGCTTGGCCATTATTTTGCTTTACCTCCACCAACAGCCTTACCGGCCTTGCCAGGCTTAAGCTTAATAACCTCACCGACATAACGAATGCCTTTGCCTTTGTAAGCATCAGGCGGACGAATGCGGCGGATTTCAGCAGCCATCTGACCGACAGACTCTTTATCAATACCGGATACCTTAATGTTAACATTTTTGGCATCCACAGCAAGCGTGATGCCGGGTCGTGGTTTGATGCAAACGGTATGGGTAAAACCGACGCGCAGGTTGACGTTGTCCCCATCCTTATCGGCACGGAACCCGACACCTACCACCTCAAGTCCTTTTTCATACCCGCTGTGGACCCCCACGACCATATTGGCCAGCAGACTGCGCGTCAGACCATGCAACTCGCGATGCAGCTTAGCATCGGACGGACGCTCCACAGTCAGGACGCCGCCATCCAAGTTCAGTTTCATCTCTGAACTGACAGTGCGCTTGAGTTCCCCCTTGGGACCCTTAACGCTGACCTTGTTTCCATCAATTTTGACTTCCACCCCCGGTGGAACTGTAATAGGCATACGACCAATTCTGGACATATTCAGACCTCTAATTCGATTTACCAAACATAACACAGAAGCTCGCCACCAAGGCCCTGCTTCCATGCTTTGTAACTGGGTACGACACCACGCGACGTTGAAAGTATGGCAATACCCATACCACCAAAGACGCGCGGGATTTCATTGTGCTGCACATACAGACGCAGGCCCGGCTTGCTCATGCGCTTAAGTCCCATAATCATAGGCTTGTTGCGCTCCTGATACTTCAGCGTAATTTTAATGTCACGCTTAATGCCACAATCCACTACCTCATAGGCACTGATGTAGCCTTCCTGCTTCAGTATTTTGGCAATGCTTAGCTTCATCCTGGAAGCCGGCATCGTCACAGTGTCATGGCGTGCCATAGCCCCGTTGCGAATTCTCGTCAACATATCTGCGATAGGATCACTTACTGACATCCGCTTTTTCCTCCGTATCTATAGGTTACCAACTGGATTTGCGCACACCGGGAATCTGCCCCGAGTTAGACATCTTTCGGAAGCAGATGCGGCATAAACCAAATAAGCGGATATAACCCCGCGAACGTCCGCACAGATGGCAGCGGTTATGCTGCTGCACACGGTATTTGGTCGGACGCTTTGCTTTTACAATCTCTGATACTTTAGCCATATTATCCTCGTTCCTTAGTTCTTAACAAAGGGCATACCCAACAACTCAAGCAACTGGTGACCTTCCTTATCCGTTTTGGCACTGGTCACCATGGTAATCTCCAAACCGCGCAGCTTGTCCACTTTATCAAACTCAATCTCAGGGAAAACCGTTTGTTCCTTGAGCCCCAGCGTATAATTTCCGCGTCCATCCCATGAGTCCGGCACGCCGGCAAACTCACGAATACGCGGCAGTACGATAGAAATGAGCTTGTCCAAAAACTGATACATGCGATCACCGCGCAGTGTCACCTTGACACCGACAGGCATGCCGACACGCAGTTTGAAAGCTGAAATGGACTTGGTAGAACGGCACACGATGGTGCGCTGCCCCGTAATGGCTGACAAATCCGACTGAGCCGCCTCGATTGCCTTGGCATTGGTAATAGCCTCACCGGCACCGATATTGAGTACGATTTTCTCAATGCGCGGTACCTGCATCACATTGGCATAGCCGTTCTCTTTCATCAGAGCCGGCACAACATCTTTACGGTATTTATCCTGTAATCTTGTCATTTTAGTCCAGCACCTCTTTACACACCTTGCAGCAGCGCACGCGGTTGCCGTTATCCAGCACCTTAATCCCAACGCGCGTCGGTTTGCTGCACTTGGGGCACAGCAACATAACATTGGAGGCATGCAACGGGGCTTCGCGCTCAATAATACCTGCCTGCTTGGCATCGCCACGCGGACGCGCATGCTTTTTGATGTAGTTCACGCCGTCCACCTGAACCTTATTTTCGCGCGGAAAAGCAAAACGGATTTTGCCTTTCTTGCCTTTGTCTTTGCCGGCAATTACCAGTACGGTGTCATTCTTTTTAATATTCATACTATTAACCAACCTATAATACTTCCGGTGCCAGCGAGAGTATCTTTGTAAAATTCCTCTCTCTCAGTTCACGGGCAACGGGGCCGAAGATACGTGTGCCCTTGGGATTGTTCTTATCCGTGAGAATAACTGCTGCATTATCGTCAAAGCGAATATAAGAACCATCAGGGCGGCGATACGGCTGCACAACACGTACAATAACCGCATGCACCACCTCACCCTTCTTCACCACGGCATCCGGAGTGGCTTTTTTAACAGCACAGACAATCACATCGCCCACGCGGGCATCCTTACGCCCGGTACCGCCGGGGATGTTGATACACATCACTTGGCGAGCTCCGGTATTGTCCGCCACTCTTAATCTGGTATACTCTTTAATCACGGTACTACCTCTTTAGATTACTTCCTCTGGTTTAACCTCGGGGACATCCCCACGGCTGAGAACTTCGGCCACACGCCAGCGTTTCAGCTTGGACAGGGGTCTGGTCTCCACAATACGAACCTTATCATCCAGCTTGCACTCATTCTTTTCATCATGAGCCAAATACTTCACCATAATACGATACGTTTTATGATACAGTGAATGCTGCTTTTGTTTCTCAACAGCAACCACCACAGTTTTGTCCATTTTGGTACTGACTACCAAGCCGATCATACTTTTTACATTCGCCATAGAACTAATCCTGCCTTATACCCAACTCGCGCTCGCGCTGAACCGTTTTCATACGGGCAATATCGCGCCTGGTCTGCGGAATCTCGCGGTGATTCTTAATCTGCTTGGTTGCAGCCTTAAAGCGTAAATCCAGCATCTTGCGATGCGTTTCGCTTAGCTTTTTTTCCATCCCATCGCCGGTGAGAAGCCGTACTTCTTCAATCTTCATTGGTACTCATCTCCTTTTCTTTGCTACCGCCCACAATCTCACGGGCAATAAAACGGGTGTCGAATGGCAGTTTATAGGAAGCCAAGCGCATAGCCTCCTTGGCTATGTCATAATCCACGCCGCCAAGCTCGAATAATATGCGACCCGGTTTGATTACAGCCACCCAATGATCCGGGGCACCCTTGCCACCGCCCATACGGGTTTCTGCCGGCTTTGAGGTGACTGGTTTATCCGGAAAAATGCGAATCCACACCTTGCCGCCGCGGCGCACACTGCGCACGATGGCACGGCGCGCCGCCTCAATCTGACGCGCTGTCATCCAAGCCGGGCTGGTAGCCTGTAAAGCAAACTCACCGAAAGCCAGCGTAGCTCCTGAATGAGCCGCACCGGTACGGCGCCCTTTATGCGTTTTCCTAAATTTAACACGTTTCGGTTGTAACATCTGGTTTCCTCTAACACCACAGAGCTAATAGCCCTGTCATTATTCCTTTTTATCCTTAGCCTTGGACTGCTTCGCAGCCTCAGTCTTGGGCTTGGCCGCTTTTGCTTCCTTAGGCGCCTCAGCCTTAGACTTGGCAACTTTGGTTTTTGCCGCTTTCTCTTCAGTTTTTTCTGCTGCCTTAACCGGTGCAGCCTCTGCTTTCTTGGCGCGCGGCTTGGCTGGCTTCTTTTCACTGGCATCAGCCTCAGCTACGGCGCTGTCGGATGTGTCCTTAACCGGGGTTTCCTTCATTTCGGAGACCGCCTCAGCCATAGTCACATCCTTTGAAGCACGGGCTGCCGGCGTAACCGCAGCCTCCGTCGCTTCCTCAACCGCCCCAACAACAGGGAAAATATCGCCGCGGTAAATCCATACCTTAACGCCAATACGTCCAAGCGTAGTATGGGCCTCGGTGAAACCATAATCTACATCGGCTCTGAGAGTCTGCAACGGAACGCGCCCCTGATGCATCAGCTGGCGCCGTGCAATTTCCACGCCGCCAAGGCGGCCGGAGCATAAAATTCTCATGCCTTTGGCACCAGCCTGCATAGTGCGGAAAATAGCCTGCTTCATAGCACGGCGATAGGCCACACGGCGCTCCATCTGCTCAGCTACGGAACGGGCCACCAAATAAGCGTCCAACTCCGGCTGGCGAATCTCACGGATATCCATCTGTACCTTCTTGTCATCCAGCAGCTTTTCCAAATACTGGCGCATTTCCTCAACGCGCTGCCCGCCGCGCCCAATGACGATGCCAGGGCGCGATGTGTGTACGGTAACCGACACTTTATTGGTCTGACGCTCAATATCCACCTGAGCAATGCCGGCATCGCTGTACTTGGTCTGCACCGCTTTGCGCAGTCTGGCATCCTCCAGAATGAATTCGGCATAGTGCTTGTCGTCATACCACTTGGACTGCCAATCGCGTATGACGCCAATACGGAACCCCATAGGATGAACTTTACGTCCCATTAACCCTCCTGCTCCGCCACAATAACAGTGATATGGCTGGAACGTTTCATAACATGATCAGCACGACCGCGTGCCCTTGGCATAAAGCGCTTCAACATGGGCGCATCGTCAGCATAAATCTTAACAATTCTCAAATCCGCCGGTGTCATGCGGAAATTATTCTCAGCATCAGCTGCAGCTGTCTTGACCACACCTGCTACAACTTTAGCCGACGGCGAGGCAGAGAACTTCAGAAGCGTAAGCGCCTCCTCAATCTGCTTGCCACGCACCATATCGAGCAACAGCCGTATCTTTCGTGCTGAAATCCCTGTATTTTTAACTGTTGATTTAACTTCCATGACTATTCCTTAACGCACCTGTGTCGTTTTATCTGACTTGGCAGCATGACCACGGAAAGTGCGGGTTGCGGCAAACTCGCCCAGTTTGTGACCTACCATATTCTCGGTGATAAAAATCGGCACATGGCGCCGACCGTCATAAACACCTACATTCAAGCCGACCATTTCAGGCAGAATCGTTGACCATCGTGCCCAGGTCTTAATCACTACCTTCTTACCCGAGCGGTTAACATCCTCTACCTTCTCCATCAGATTGGCGTCTATAGCCGGTCCCTTTTTAATTGACCTTGACATTTACTTACCTCGCCGCTTTACGATTAATTTATCCGAATGCTTCGGTTTACGTGTCTTATAACCAAGTGCCGGCTTACCCCAAGGGGTCTTCGGGCCCGGCATACCAACAGGCGAACGACCCTCGCCACCACCATGTGGATGGTCCCGCGGCGTCATAACCGTACCGCGCACCGCCGGACGCCAACCCTTGAGGCGTCTGCGTCCAGCCTTACCCAGTTTTACATTGGCATGCTCAACATTGCCGACCTGCCCGACAGTGGCATGGCACTCGGCACGCACGCGGCGCATCTCACCCGAAGGCAGACGCAGCAGCACATAATCGCCTTCCTTGGCCATCAGCTGTGCCACCGTACCTGCACTGCGCACCAACTTTGCGCCGCGACCGACCTCGGTCTCGACATTGTGCACCAAAGTACCCGTGGGCATATTCTTTAAGGGCATGGTATTGCCCGGTTTGATATCGGCATCATCAGCCATCTTCACGACGTCATTAACACCGACGCCGTCGGGGGCGACTATATAGCGCTTGTCACCATCATAATAATAAATCAGCGCAAGATTGGCAGAACGCCCTGGGTCATACTCAATGGCTGCTACGCGACCGGGAACGCCCGCTTTATCGCGTTTGAAATCCACCACACGCAGCATGCGCTTAACGCCCGAGCCGCGATGGCGCACTGTCACCCTGCCTTGAACATTGCGACCGGCGCGCTGCTTTTGCGGCACTATCAGAGCCTTCTCGGGTGCTTTCTTTGTAATCTCATCATAAGTCAGCCCGGTCATATTGCGACGACCTGGCGACGTTGGACGGTAAACTCTAATTCCCATGTCCTATACTACTCCTTAAACGCCTTCAACCAACTCGATTTTATCGCCGGCTTTAAGCGTCACAATAGCCCTCTTTCTGGAAGGCGTGAGCGTCACGCCGCGCCCGACACGGCGAAGTTTGCCTTTGACTACCATCACATTGACGCCGGTAACGGTAACCTTGAAAGCCTTCTCAACCGCCTCTTTTACCTGTGCTTTGTTGGCATTTCGGGCAATCTCAAAGACATATTTACCGCTTGACTGCAGCGCCGTACTCTTCTCGGTAATAACGGGCTTGCGAAGCACGTCGTAGACCTGTATTGCTTTCATCTAGGCAGCACCTCCCCACAGCTCTTCAATCTGTCTCAGCGCAGCCTCAGTCATAAGCAATTTATCATAAGCCAGCATATCGGTCACATTAAGTTGTTTCGCAGGCATAGTTTTGACGTTCTGCAAATTGCGCGCACTCTTGACCACAGCCTCGTCCATTTCAGACAATGCCACAATGGCCTTGCCATCAATGCCCAGAGACCTAATCACCTTGAACATTTCGCTTGTCTTTGGCGCATCAAATCTCAACTCATCCAGAACCATCAGTTCCTGCTCGGATACCTTTGCAGAAAGTACGCTCCTGATGGCAGCCCGGCGCATTTTCTTGGGCAGCAAAACAGATATATCGCGCGGATGAGGGCCAAAAATGACACCTCCACCACGGCGCACGCCGCTCCTGATGGAACCAGGACGCGCCCTGCCGGTACCCTTCTGGCGATACAGTTTCTTAACACTGCCCACCACTTCACTGCGGGTCTTAGTATCAGACGTACCTTGACGCGCATTAGCATGCTGGGCCAACAATGCCTGGTGTACCAATGCCTCATTCACAGGCTGGGCGAAGACAGCATCGGAGATATCGATGTTGCGCACTACTTCGCCGGACATATTATATACCGGAATATTCACTCGTTTCTCCCATTGGACTTACCAATTAAGAGTAGTCCATTCTTGGCTCCGGGCACAGCGCCCTTAACCAGTAAAATGTTACGTTCGCTGTCAGCCTTGATGACCTCAAGATTGCGCACAGTACCCCTAGCATGTCCCATATGACCCGCCATAAGTGTTCCCTTATAAACACGCCCCGGCGTGGTGGTGGCACCGATGGAACCGGGGGCACGCTGGCGATCGGACTGACCATGTGTCTTCGGACCGCCGCGGAAATTGTAGCGCTTTACAGTACCGGCAAAGCCATGCCCTTTGGAAATACCCGTGACGGTAACCTTATCGCCCGGCTTAAACAGGCTCACGTCCAGTTTATCGCCGACATTGACACCATCTGCCGTTGCCATGCGGAACTCACGCAGGTACTTGAACTCACCAAAGCCCCTGCCCTGTCCCTTGAGCACTGCCCCCTGTCTCTTGGCCTGACCAAAACCCAAGCGGGCAGCCGTATAACCATCAACGGCAGGAGTCTTTACCTGCACTACCGTGCAAGGCCCTGCCTCAATAATGGTAGCAGCCTCGGCGTTACCATTCTCGCCGAAGTGCTGCGTCATCCCCAGTTTGCGTCCTAATAATCCTTGTATCATCGTCGTACCTTATTGCGATTTAATATCAATACCGACGCCGGAAGACAAATTGAGATTGGTGATGGCGTCAATAGTCTTGGATGTTGTTTCCACAATATCGATAATGCGCTTGTGGGTGCGCACCTCAAACTGCTCCTGAGAGTCTTTATCAATAAATGAAGAGCGAATCACACTAAACTTTTTAATGCGCGTCGGCAACGGTACCGGACCTACGACCACCGCGCCGGTTTTCTCCAGCGCCTCCACGATCTGACGCGCGGCCTGATCCAGGATATAATGATCGAAACCTTTCAACTTGATGCGTATTTTCTGCTTGGTAGTAGCCATCTAAGTCTGCCTCACTAATTAATCTTACTGGCGGTCTCAGCCTTGATTTCCTCAGCTAATGACGCCGGCACCTGTTGATACTGGAAAAACTCAAGAGAGAAAGTTGCGCGACCCTGTGTCATGGAGCGCAGGTCAGTGGTATAACCGAACGTCTTAGACAGCGGGACGACGCCATGGACAGTGGTGGTATCACCAGTAGTATCAATGGACTCCACGCGACCGCGGCGAGCGTTAAGGTCACCGATAATGTCGCCCATGTACTGCTCTGGTGTGACCACATCCACTTTCATCATAGGCTCAAGAATAACCGAACTGCATTTCTGCAGACCATTCTTGAGTGCAAGCGACCCGGCCATTTTGAAAGCCATATCGTTTGAGTCAACCTCATGGAAGCTGCCATCATAAATGGTCGCCTTTACATCGACCACCTGATAGCCGGCCAGTCCTCCTGTTTCCATGGCTTCTTTAATGCCTTCGCCTGCGGCTTTAATATACTCACGGGGCAACACACCACCGCGAATATTGTCAACGTACTCAAATCCCTTACCCGTATTGGGTGAAAACTCCACCATAACATGC
Source organism: Dehalococcoidia bacterium (assembly GCA_009784845.1). Next base: position 26,192 of record WQXK01000006.1, read on the forward strand.
CCATACTGACCGCGTCCGCCGGATTGGCGCACGAAACGACCCTCTACCTTGCTTGTGGCGGTGATAGTTTCCTTATATGCTACCTTGGGCGCACCGACATTGGCGCCTACCTTAAACTCACTCATCAAGCGATTGACCAACACGTCCAAATGCAACTCACCCATGCCGGCGATAACCGTCTGCCCCGTTTCGTCATTGAAAGACACCTTAAATGTCGGGTCTTCCTCGGCGAGCTTGGTCA
>WQXK01000007.1 GCA_009784845.1 Dehalococcoidia bacterium
AAATTTTTGAGATCATCAAGAGACAGGTCGTAGCCGTTTAGAAAAAGCAGTGCATACAGTAGCATTGAGGCATGACCGGCTGAGAGAATAAAGCGGTCGCGGTCGGCCCAGTTGGGGTTGGTCGGGTTGTGTTTTAGGAAATGCTGCCACAAGGCATAAGCCATCGGTGCCATCCCCATGGGTGCACCTGGATGTCCGGAGCATGCTTTGTCTATGACATCAACCGCTAAAAAGCGTATTGTGTTGAGGCACAGATTCTCAAAGTTATTGTCCATTTATCTCTTGCTCTATAAAATAACAGTCAATTTTAGCGCACGGCTCACACCTTTTCAAATGCATTTTTGTGTCAAAACAGAATATTGATGCATATGACTTGCCTGCAAAATTTTATTGACTATTCGCTTGCCTAAAATGTATATTGTGTAAGATGAACAGAGGCGTTCATCAGATGGTGCGCAGGTTCTGAAACTGATTTAGCACTGGACTGTTTAGCGCGTTATGTGATGGGCGCTTATTACTTTCTTTTCGATGTTCAGTGTATGAAAAACATACTTGAATTAGTGACATTTTGAGTTATTTTGTGAGCGGTAAGAAGGAGGACATTATATGAGGAAAGCGCTAAGCCTTGCCGGTTCCGATTCAAGCGGTGGGGCCGGTATACAGGCTGATTTAAAAGCGTTTCAGGAACTTGGGGTTTATGGCATGACCGCACTTACGGTTATGGTTGCCATGGACCCGCATAACAATTGGAACCATCAGGTTTTCCCTGTTGCTCTTGAAATAATTAGGGCACAGCTTACAACGATTATTGATGGAGTTGGCGTTGATGCCCTAAAAACCGGTATGCTGCCAACCTCTGATATTATTGAACTTGCGGCGTATACAGTAAAAAAGCATAACCTGAAAAATGTTGTGGTTGATCCTGTGATGGTGTGCAAGGGAGCAGGAGAGCCGCTTAATCCTGAGAACACAGACTGTTACAAAAGAACGCTTATACCGCTGGCGACTGTTGTAACCCCCAATATCTTTGAGGCGTCACAACTCAGTGGCATTGGCACGATTACAACAGTGGAACATATGAAAGAAGCAGCACAGATAATTAAACAACTTGGGGTGGGATGCGTTGTTATTAAGGGCGGAAAAGGTATTGAGCATAAGAATGCGGTTGATGTAGTTTATGACGGGAAAGCATTTGAGGTTTTGGAAAGCGACAGAATAGATACGTCCAATACACATGGCGCCGGATGCACATTTTCTGCGGCTATCACAGCTGAACTTGCAAAGGGAGTTGCTGTAAGTGAGGCAATTAAAGCCGCCAAGAGATTTATTACCGGTGCCATACGCCATTCTTTTGTGCTTAATCAATTTGTTGGTGTGTTGAATCATTCGGCGGGTAAAGATATAGGACAAAACATTTGAAATTAAAAGTATGATAAAATTTGTTTATACAGTGCTATTTGTGGTTTGTAATAGCTTTGATGGAGGTAAACTGTGAATCTTGACTACATAAAGACTTATACCGAGCTTGTAAAACTAGGCAGCTTTTCGGCTGTTGCCAAAAAGTTATCGGTTAGCCAGCCGGCTGTTTCTTTCCAGATCCAGAAACTGGAACATGACTTGGGCGTTTGCCTTATCAACCGCAACTATAAAAAAGTTACGCTCACTGATGCCGGAAAAAGACTTTTGGAGTTTGCCACGACAGTAAATGGCGAGGAAGCCAGCCTGTTAAAGGATTTGGGGCATCTTCGGGATGACGTGGGCGGTGACCTGCAGATTGCCGCCAGTACTACACCAGGTGAATATGTTTTACCTGTATTACTCGGAGAGTTCCTCAGTCAGCACCATGCGGTTAATGCACGTGTGGCGGTTGACGACTCTATATCTGTCATTAACGGCGTAAAAGGTGGTGCTTACGAGGTCGGATTTTGTGGCTCAACCCCTCCCAAAGGACATAGTCTGGAATCCTTTAAAGTAGCCGAAGATGAAATTGTGCTGATTGTTTACCCCGGGCACTCATTTGCCACTCGTGAGCAGGTTTCATATAAGGAATTAGAGCAAGCACATCTCATTGTGCGTGAGCCAACATCCGGTACACAGAAGACATTGGAACAATTGTTGGCCCAGTCGGGGCTAAATCCAGGCAGACTTAGCCCGCGTCTTACGCTGGGCTCAAGCCAAGCTATTGTGTCGGCAGTGGAAGCCTGTGCCGGCATAGCATTTGTTTCCAGCCTTGCGGTCAAGCAGCAATTGAGATCAGGAAGCGTCAAAAAAGTAACTCTTGCTGACGTCAAACTGAAACGTGATTTCTACTGCATTTACTACACTGAGAGACTGGCAACACGGCTGGTTCAGGAATTTGTTTCGTTTATACGTGAAAAATCAAGCGCAGGCTGAGTAAACCAAACAGAAATCCGGCATACATAAGAAAGAAATATATGGCGGAACCGTTAAAGAATTTGCTCAGCCGCGGACTGCTCAGCAGGCTTGCCTCGGATATTAAATCGGCCTACAAACCGTTCCAAGTGGATGCGTTCATTGAATCGACAATAGATGACACGTGGGATGGTTTGGAACTTAAGGATAGGACTTACAGGGTAGGTCTTACCATGGGGAAGTATCTTCCACAGGAGTATGGTGCGGCCATTGGCATCATTGATAAAGTGGTGATGAACTATGGCACATGGCTTGATGGTTTTGCTTGGTTCTTTCCCGTTTTTGTTGAGATTTACGGTCAGGATGAGGCAAATTGGGACGTCTCAATGGCCGCCTTGGAAAGATATACATCTTATGCCTCGGCCGAAATGGCTGTGCGACCGTTTATTATTAAGTAAGAGGCGCGTATGATGCGCCAGATGTATGCTTGGTCAGGGCATGAAAATGAGTCTGTCCGCAGACTCTCCTGCGAAGGATGCCGCCCTGCGTTGCCGTGGGCACCGGCATTAAACAGCTTCAAAAAGGACCCCAGTCCCATACTGCCTATATTGGAACGCCTTAAGGATGATACTTCGCTTCATGTGCGAAAGAGCGTCGCCAATAATCTAAATGACATTTCCAAAACACATCCTGACCTTGTTGTGAAGCTCGCCAGGGAATGGCAAGGCAAAAGCGAGCGCACCGACTGGATAATAAAACACGGATGCAGAACACTGTTAAAAAATGGCAATAAAGAGGCGCTGGCACTTTTCGGGCTCCAAAACGTCACCTCTATAGATGTTTTTGACTTTGCAATAAAGACAGGAGCAATTTCAATAGGGCAAGATATTAGCTTCTCATTTACGATTGCTGCAAAAGAGGCGACAAAAGTTAGGCTGGAGTATGCCATCGATTATGTGAAAGCCAGCGGCAAAAGAAGCAGGAAGATTTTCCAAATATCTGAGGTTTCACTAAAAGCACATGAGAAAAAGCATTACGTCAGAAAGCATTCATTTGCGGATGTTAGCGTGAGAAAACATTACGTCGGGACACATTCAATTACGCTTATTGCAAACGGCGCAGAGCGGGGGAAACAGGACTTCGTGCTACATGCGTAATCCTAACTGCAGCATTATAAATTTACATAACGGCAACTTACCCCGTCGATACTTGGCAAAGTTCTATCGTTCCACATACGCCGATTTTTTGTCCTACTATGATGACAGCACCACTCACTCCAGCAATACCCTGAGCGACATCCAGACCACGCTGAATGTCATCTGCCGAGTGCACGGCGTTGCCTACGGCACTTGCAGCAGCATCTGCTAAGGCTGCGGATGGCGCTGTGATTACGCTGGCATCGGTTTTGCCAAGGCTGATTGAAGGTCCAACAGTACCTGAAGACGTGCAAACGCCCAATGGCAGATCAGACGGCTTTAATCTCAACCCCAAGTTTCCTGAAACAGGCGATTCGCCGGCGTATATAGCGGCAATTCTTTCATGTGCCGAATGAATAAAATTGTCCCCTCCGTTCTCAATAATCACCTCTCTTGAAAGTGCGGAGAGTTTTTGTCCCATTAACTCGGAGATTGCACCTGCAACAGCTGCCATTGGTCCCACGCCGGCTGATTTGGCGGCTTGTGCCATTAGCCTGACTATGTGGGGTGCGTCATCATCGACCTCCAACGGCTCAAATGATGCGCCGAAAAAAGGATGAGACTGAATGTAGTTTTCCAGAACAGTGCGCAAACGTGTCAGTTGTTCCATTGCCACAACGGACAAATCTGAGCAGGTATGAACGAGCAGGTCGCTTTCTTTGATGCGCACGTTGTAGCTGGCTAGTTGCCCAGCCTTTACCCACGTGCGGTAATGGCGCGGCTGGTACATAGACACCTTAGCTAGAAGTGAAATTCCATGGCGCGCGGCGGGCAGGCTTTGATACAAAGGCCGCAAGCAACACAGCAGTTGTCGTCAAAACATACCTTACGCGTCTGAGGAGCAATCGAGAAAGCGCGTGACGGACATACGCTTACGCAAGCACCACAGTGAGTACAACGCTCCTCGTTGCGCAACACGGAACGCGACAGCGACTCAATTTGCACACCAGCCGACGTGACATACTCAATGCCGGCATCATACTTATCCTGCTCTCCGGAGAGTTCCAGCACGACATAACCTTCCTGATTCGGAATGATGGAGGCCTTTAGTATGTTGAAACTAAGGTCGTAGTTTCTTATAAGATTGTTGATTACCGGTTGCTCCACTATACGCGGCGGGAAATGCAATACCAGCTTATGTGATATTTTCATAATTTAATCCTCAGATGCGCTCGTTTAAGGCCTTGGGTGCAATTCCTGCATCAACGCCAGGCAAAGGCTGCACTGGCTGCGTGAGTAAAAACTTCCCCTGCTGCATCCATTCCTTTAAGGTTGTGGCTATTTCAACGGCACGTGAATAGCTGGAGAGCGAGGCAACTGACACAGACTTGCCGTTGAGCACGAAACTGCCGCTTTTCAACTCAGCGTAACTTACCTCCGCCAACACATCTGCTTCGCGCTGCGGATATGTGCTGGAATAGTCCACCACAGGTGCTAAGATGTCAGCATCTCCTACCAGCGTGTAACCAAGAATTTCCTCATCCAGTATGGGAATAGGCACGCCAATGCCAACAGCCAGAGTAACACCATACCCCAGCATGCTGATGCCGCGCAACCAACGAGGACTCATCTGCTTCAAATCACCTATAACAGCCAGCGTCCCGGCACCGCGTTTGGGTACGCCATTGTCACCGCGCAACGCAGCGGGGTTGTGTTGTGTGCCATTCCATGCTACATAACCTACACCGCCACCCAGAAAGATACGCGTACCGACACCAATAGTTTTGAAATACGGGTCGTTCAAAAGCGGGGAAAGCTGTCCGGCTGAGCAATAGTTGGCATTTGCCAAACGCGGCTTCAAAATACCCATATAGGTATGAATTGTCTTATCGGATGCGTTAACTGCCACATTGTAGTTTTGGTAGGCATTGCGGGGATTAAACAACACCGCCTCGTTTAGGTCTTTAATATTTATTAGCGTATCAAGTTTTTTGCGAGGATAGCAGTCAGTGCCATAAGCCGATGCCACCAAATGAACATCTTTGCCGGCTACCAACTCCTCAATAACATGCCCCCCGCCATAGTTGAACTCACCGGGGTATACGCGATTGCGTAGGTCATCATCTGGCAGGGCATTGGCGCCAATTAAAAGATCAGCTGCGGCGTATCCGGTATAAGCCTGCACGTCATTCAGTGTGGCTTTTCCGCCGCCAAGTTTAATACGCGGTTTGGTGTGACCTAAGTTAAAATAAGCACCAGATGAGCACATCGGGCCAAAAGTGCCTGTGGTGACAACATCCACCTCACGCGCTGCGCAAGCGGTGCCTTTCTCTTTGGCAATGCCAATAATTTCCTCGGCAGTGGCGATTACAGCCTTGCCTTGCTTTATTTTCTCGTTGATTTCCTCAATAGTTTTGGCCATTTGTTGCACTCCGAGGCGATGCCTGTTTCGGCATAAATTGCAGTCTTATGGTAGTCTGCTTGCCTTGCTCTTGTCAAACAATATTTTACAAAGGAAAACTGGTACGCCTCAATACGACCCCTTGGGGTTGTTTTGTCAAGGAACTGTTTTGATTTAATAGAATGCGTTGAGTATGATATAAAAGGGCACGCCAAAACTAGCGTATTAGATAGCTGATGCCCAGTGTTTTTCCAGCAAACATGAATATGTAGGCATTGACAAGTCGCTATGGCATTTGGAAAAGTTGGAATTTCTTGAATTTGTTGAACCAGGGGTAGTTACGAAAACTTGCTAGTGTATTAATCAATTTCATAAATCTATGTTGCCCCAAACTTTAGTCCAATTTATCGTACCATGACCAACAGACTAACTTTTCAACCAGTATAGTTAATTGCAGATGTTACAGTTTCTCTGCAGGGGATGTGACACTGCGAAACGAAGAGCGGCCGGAACTAATGTGCTTCCGACCGCTCTTCATAACAATTTTTGTTTTAGCCTGTAGCCTATATATTATGCGTTCTTTTTATCGATTTCCTTTTTCTCGGCTTTTTTCTGTTCTACATATGTCTCCAGCCTATCCTTCGGAATAAACATGGAGATTAAGTCAATGGGAATGGGGAATACCAGCGTATTAGTCTTTTCCGTAGCAATTTCTGTCAGTGTCTGCAGGTAGCGCAGTTGTAGCGTGACCGGTTCCTGACCGATGATATGCCCTGCGTTGGCAAGCTTTTCGGATGCCTGAAGTTCACCTTCAGCGTGGATGATTTTGGCGCGGCGCACGCGTTCTGCCTCTGCCTGTGCTGCCATCGAGCGGCGCATGGACTCCGGCAATTCCACATCTTTGATTTCTACGATGCTTACTTTGATACCCCAAGGATCAGTCTGTTCGTCAATAATGCTTTGCAGTGTCTGATTGAGTTTCTCACGTTGTGAAAGCAGTTCGTCTAGTTCGTGCTGACCCAGCACGTTACGCAATGTTGTCTGGGCGATTTGAGAGGTGGCTTTTACAGGGTTAATAACCTTCACCACTGAGTCCTCCGGCTTGACAACACGGAAATAGACTACGGCATTGACGCGTACAGTGACGTTATCGCGTGTAATCACGTCCTGTGCCGGAACATCAAGTGTGACGACGCGCAGGTCAATTCTTACAATGCGATCAAGTAGAGGGATGATAAAAAACAATCCAGGTCCTTTGGCTCCCACCAAACGCCCCAAGCGGAAGACCACTCCGCGTTCGTACTCGCTTACGACCTTGATAGATGTTGCCAGTACGATAATGAGCACAACAATAATAACAATGGCGATAACAATTGGCATCCGTTTTCCTCCTATTTTTTCTTTGTTACGTATAATTTCAGACCACGTAAGTCTGTCACGACCAACTCCTCGTCTACTACAGCACAACCCTCATCCAGTTTGGCCTGCCAGAGTTCGCCCTGATATAACACCATTCCGTCAGGCGCGAGCCTGGTCCGTGCCACGACCACACTGCCTTTCGCAGTTTCGCTGCCTGTGGCAACGCGGCGCTTATGTGCTATTGCAGAACGATTAACCATGAATATCAATGCAACCGACATAGCGGTCGTCGATCCGGCAATAAGAAATGGATTGGCGCGGTTGTCAGCACCACCCTGGAATAAGAATATTGAGCCGAAGATTATGCATGCCATACCTACGGCAGTAACAATTCCCCTCGAGCGCACGAATGCCTCGGCTATGATGAATGCCAGCGCAATAATGATGAGTGACAGTCCAAGAGGATTGACCGATAGTGTGGAAAAGGCTAGAAAGGCCAGCAGCCCGGCTATGATGCCCGCTGTTCCGGCAAAAAAGATGCCGGGGGTAAAAATCTCCACGGAAATACCAAATATGGACAGCATGAGCAACACGTATGCGAGATTTGGATCAGAAAGAGCAGAACGCAAATTGTCAACAGCATCCATATGCAAACCTCCGTGTGTTCGTATGTCGGAGCGCCGAAAATAGACAGCCTTTATACCCTACATAAGTATAGCATATGGTTCCTGCGGTGCGATACAAAATTATCACAATTTTTCAAACATGTTCACGTTCAATACCTGTCATCGTTTATTTATAACACACTTTAGTGTAAAATTGACTGATTGAAAGAATAGGGTAGAAATATGCAGATTGAACGTTGCAAAGGTTGTACTGATTTAAGCGCGCAGGACATGTTGCGCTTCCGTAGTGTCGAGGCGGCTTTTCAGGAAACAGCCAAGAGTTATGGCTATGATGAGGTGCGGACGCCCACACTGGAGTACCTCTATCTTTTCACCTCCGCAGGCACTTTAACCACGGGTATGCTGCGCCGCGTATACTCATTTCTTGATTGGGACGGATGGAGTGGCGAGCGCGTGGTTTTAAAGCCTGATACCACAATCCCAACAGCGCGGCTTTATATTGAGCAGATGCAGCAACAAGGTTATCCGGCACGTTTAAGCTATGTTACAAACTCATTCGTGTTTGAGGAAAGCGCCACAAAAGCACGCGAGCGCTGGCAGTGCGGGGCAGAACTCATCGGCGCAGGCGGAGATATAGCAGATGCCGAACTGATTTCTTTTGCATGTGATGCCGTCAAGCGCATGGGAATCGAAAAAATTGAAGTCCGGCTTTCCCACGTCGGTTTGTTGCGCGGGTTGCTTGCAAGCTTGGGCTTAAATCATACTGAGCAGGATGACGTGCTAAGCCGTATCCTTGATGGTGAGTTGAGCGCCCTCGAAAGCATGGATGCCGCCAAACGGCAGTCCCTTGAGGCTCTTCGGTTGCTACTCAACACAAAAGGTGACTCGGTTGCTTTCCTCAAAAACCTGCGCTCTCTTTTTGCATCCGATATCGCCGGGGTGCAGGATGAATTGAGTTCTTTCATAACAACCGTTGAGATGATTGAGTCCATGGGACTTGCGTATCAGATTGATTTCACGTGCGGTAAAGGCTTTGAGTACTACACCGGAATGATTTTCAGACTGTTCGCCGGCGAGGTGAATGTAGGTGGTGGCGGACGCTACGACAAGCTTGTTGAGACGATGGGTGGCACCTCTGCTCCAGCTGCGGGCTTCGGGCTTTACATTGACCGCTTATCAGCGCTTATCAACATCGACCATTTGTATATTCCTGTTTCACAACGGGTGAACCTCTGTGTTGCCCCGAATGCCATGAAAGTCGGATGTGAGGTGGCTGACCTTTTACGCCGCGCGGGGCTTGTTGTTCTGCTCGGTCCTGAAGGCACGGTTGCGCATGATTGCGGCTGGGAATTGCAGGTAAAACAAGATGAGCCGCAAATCGTACTGCTCAATTGCGCCACTGGCGAAAGGAATAACTGCTCTTCTGCCATTGAGGCCGTGGCACTGGTTGGGTTGGTTTAAGAATGACTATCCGCATTGCACTTCCAAAAGGAAGACTAATGCCACCCACGGCTGACATACTTGAAAAAGCAAGATGGGGCTTGGATGACTACAATGAGAAATCACGCCTATACCGCCTGAAATCCTCCACAAGAGGCGATATCAGCGCCAAGATATTTCAGGAACGGGACATTCCCATACAGGTGGCCATAGGCAACTATGACATAGGCATATGCGGATCAGACTGGGTGGCGGAGTACACCGTAAAGTATCCTTCATGCAATCTGAGCACAGTGCGTGACATGGGATTTGGTGAGGGTGCTGTTTACGCTGCCGCAATGCCGGGTGTTCTGCAAAACGGGGAAATTACTACGCGCAACCCAGCGGTGAGAATAGCCGGTGAGTACCCGAATTTGGCGCACTCGCTTGCCTTGAAGATGCGCCTGCGGCGCTTCTCAATTTATCCTTTGTGGGGCTCAGCGGATGCCTATCCACCTGAAAACGCCGACATCGTTTTGCTGCCGTGCAAGAACGAGACTGAGGTCGCCTCTTTGGGTTTTGTCTCGTTTGGCAAAATCGTGGATTTTCGTGCTTGTTTAATAGTCAACCGCGAAAGCCTGCGCCACAAGGATATGTCCAAGGTCTTGGCATCAATTGATGCCACAATACCCAAAGTATTCCCGCAGGAGTCCGCCGGTTTCGGGCAGTTCGTAAATATCGGTGCAACCAGACAACGTATGCAGCCGCAGTGTGAGCTTGATGCAGACACTGTGCGCCTGGCGCTTCCCGATGGGCACCAGCAGTCGCATGTACGCAAAATATTGGATGCTGCCGGCATACAGATAGACGATTATCCCTCCGCAAGCGGAAACAGGCGCCCCAAAAGTTCGCTTGACGGCTTTTTCATCAAGGTTATACGCCCGCAGGATATGCCAATGCAGGTAGCGGGCGGCGACTATGATTTGGCAATTACCGGTCGTGACTGGCTTACGGATCACCTGCACCAGTTTCCGGGAAGTCCGCTTAAGCAGATGCTTGATCTTAAGTATGGCTGGGTGCGCATTGTAGCTGTTGTGACCAACGAAACACCGGTGAGCACGACGGCTGAGTTGCAGCAGATGTACAGTGCTCAGAGCAAGTCCTGTCGCATAGCTGCCGAATACGTCAACATTGCCGACCATTATGCCCGCACGAACCATTTCGGCTCGTACCGCATTGTACCGACATGGGGCGCCACTGAGGCTTTTTTACCGGAGGATGCCGACGTGCTAATTGAAAACACGGAAACAGGCTCAACGCTTGTTAAAAACAACCTTAAAATCATTGACACGCTGTTTGAGTCTACGGCCTGTATTATCGGCAGCACACACCCGGGACAAAGCCCACTTAAAGCACGTCGCATGGCAGGCTTTGTGAAGTTGCTGCGCCGGGCATTGGAGGTAAGCTGACATGAAGCTAATCAGGGGATTCGCCGAGTCTCAGGCTTTCCTGTCGCGTCGTGCAGTGCCGCAGAAATACTCAGTTTCAGCGCGTTTGGCTGCTGCCTTAAAAGAACTGTTTGGCACAGAAGACGTACAACAGGCGGTGGCAATTATTATTGAGCAGGTAAGAGAGCATGGTGATGATGCACTGAAGGATTTCAGCCGGCGCATCGACCGCGTGGAACTGGACTCACTTGAGGTATCCCGTGATGAAATGCGCTCAGCTGCAGAGCGACTTGACCCTAAGCTGCTGGATGCACTGAAATCAGCGGCGCAGAATATAGAGCAATTCCACCGCAGGCAGTTTGAGGCTTGGGAGTATGGCGCGCAAAAGATGTCACCTGATACAGTCTTTCGCGTGCTGCAGCGAGTAGGTTTGTATGTACCTGGCGGTACCGCCAGCTATCCGTCATCGGTTTTGATGACTGTATTACCGGCAAAGGCAGCCGGTGTGAATGAAATAGTCGTTTGCACACCGCCCGCCAAGGACGGCAAAATACCTGATATGACGCTCGCCGCAGCTTACATCGCAGGTGTGGATAAGATGTTTGCTATTGGCGGAGCACAGGCAATTGCCGCCATGGCTTTCGGCACAAAAAGCGTACCCGCCGTAGATAAAATCTGCGGGCCGGGTAATATTTTCGTTATGCTGGCAAAAAAGCAGCTTTTCGGAACAGTGGATATTGACGGACTTCAGGGTCCAAGCGAGGTATTGGTGCTGGCTGATGCATCAGCCAATATTAAGTGGTGTGCTGCCGACATACTGGCTCAGGCAGAACATGACGCCATGTCACAGTCCATACTGCTTACCACATCTGAGGGCGTGGCAGAACAGGTAATTCAGGAAGTGACGTCCGTGGCAAAGACACTATCCCGCAGGGACATTATTGAGGAGTCTTTAACGCACCATGCCGTGGCATGCGTTGTAGACAACACAGAGCAGGCTATTGAACTTGCAAATCTATATGCGCCTGAGCATCTGTGTATTTTTGCCGAGGACTCTCATAAAATTGCTCAGCGTATTTTGCACGCAGGGTGCATTTTTGTTGGTGAGCACCCAACCGTTGCCATGGGGGACTACATTGCGGGTCCAAGCCATGCTTTGCCAACAAGCGGCACGGCACGCTTTGCCGCACCGCTTAATACCTCCGACTTTGTGCGCTTGATGAATGTGGTCAGTATAGATGCTAAAATGTTCGCACAACTCGGTCCGCAGGCTGCCGTTATTGCCGAGGCCGAGGGGTTAACTGCGCATGTACTGGCGCTAACTCATGTAGATGATGAGGCAAACAGATGAGCAACTCAAACGGAATAGAGGCTTTTATCCGCCCTGAAATGACCAAATTCAAGGGTTATGCCGCCTGTAAAGCACCCGACGTCATAGCCAGAAAGCTGGGTATTCCCGAGGAGGATGTGGTAAAGCTTGATGCCAATGAGAATAACTATGGCGCGTCCCCACGTGTTGGCAAAGTACTCAGCGGTTATAACAGTTTTCACATTTATCCGGATGCGGCTCAAACGGAACTGCGGGAGGAGTTGTCACGCTATACCGGCGCACCTGCCGAGCAGATTGTTGTCGGTGCCGGGTCAGATCAGCTTATTGATCTGATTATTAAGCTTTTTGCCGCACCAAACGATGAAATCATAACAATGAGCCCGTCTTTTCCCATGTATCGCTTTTATGCCGAACTTGCCGCGGTAAAAGTTATGGACGTACCGCGCAATGGTGATTTTTATATCGATGTTGCCGGCATTATTGATGCCGTAACACCCAGAACCAAGATTATTTTCCTTCCCAATCCCAACAACCCGACCGGCACAATGACCACAGCCGAGGACATACGCAGGCTGGCACAAACAGGACTGCCGCTTGTGGTGGATGAGGCATATTATGAGTTTACTGGAGAGACGGCGCTCCCGCTTATGTCTGAGTTTCAAAACGTGCTGCTGCTGCGCACTTTTTCCAAGTGGAGCGGTCTTGCGGGACTGCGCGTAGGATACGGCATCTTCCCACGCTCTATTGCGGACTTTTTGCATGCCATCCGCGACCCGTATAACGTCAACGCAACAGCTGTGGCAGCCGTAAAAGAATCCCTTGCAGATTTAGACTATTTGCTGTGCAACGTCCAGAAAATTGTGTCTGAACGCGAGAGACTGCTGCTTAGATTAGCTGACATAAAATGGCTGAAGGTTTATCCTTCCAAAGCCAACTTTATTCTATGTGACCTTTTCAAAGGTGATGCAAAAGACGTACAGCAAAAGCTTGAGGCCCGGGGAATATTGATACGCCATTATGCCGATGCCCGCCTTAAAAACTGCATCCGCATAAGTGTCGGCAAACCCGGTGAGGATGATAAACTACTTACGGCTCTTGAGGAAATAGGGAGGTGAGCACTATGGCACAGCGCAAAGCATCAATTAAGCGTGAAACACGCGAAACCTGCATTGATCTCAGTTTGAACGTGGATGGCTCGGGTCAGTATGCAATTGCCACCGGCATACATATGTTTGACCATATGTTGTCGCAGTTGGCGCGTCACGGCAGTTTTAATCTTAGTCTAAAGGCAACAGGAGATGATGCGCATCACCTCGTTGAGGATGTGGGTATCTGTCTTGGGAAGGCTTTCTTGGAGGCATTGGGCGAATGCAGGGGAATCGTACGCATGGCCGATGCCTCAGTTCCAATGGATGATGCCCTTTCCATGGTGGCGCTCGACATCAGCGGGCGTGGGTATGCCAAGCTGGACTTATTCTTGACCGAAAATGACATGCTGGGGTTTCCGTCTGATCTGATCCGGCATTTCCTGGAAACATTCGCCATTGAAGCGCGCATGAACTTGCATGCCCGTACATTGTATGGCACAAACGATCACCACAAAGCCGAAGCTGTTTTCAAAGCATTGGGTAAGGCACTTGACAGAGCGACATGCGTTGATCTGCGTTGCGCGGATGAGTTGCCTTCAACCAAAGGATGCTTGGAAAAATAGCCCGCTATAAAATCACATGAGTGTAATTATGCAGGATGCTAAGAATACGGCGGGCACTATATTGAACATTGCAGTTTTTGCATCACACAACGGCTCCAACCTTCAGGCGATTATTGATGCCTGCAACTCAGGTGCAATGAAAGCGAATGTCTGTGTTGTGCTAAGCAATAATTCCGACTCGCGTGCTCTGCAAAGGGCAGCGGATGCCGGAATTGACAGTTTTCACGTGAGTGCCAAAGCCCTCGGCAGTGACGAGGCTGCAGATGCCGAAATTATGAAAATTTTGACGTCACACAATACTGATATTATTTTTCTTGCCGGTTACCTGAAAAGAATAGGTGAAAGTATTTTAAACAAATATCACAACAGGGTATTCAACGTACATCCGGCTCTGCTCCCGAAGTATGGCGGCAGGGGTATGTTCGGCATGAACGTACATAGCGCTGTCATAGCAGCAGGTGAGCCGCTTTCAGGTATTACAATCCATAGAGCCAGCCAGGAATACGATGAAGGTGAGGTTGTGGCCCAAACAACAATAGTCGTCTCTGCGGATGATACGGCAGAAACCTTAGCCCAAAAAATTTTAGCAAGGGAACATACTTTCATTGTTGAGGTTATAAACCAAATCATTGAAGGTGGCATTGCATTAGGCGACCCAAAGTAACGATACCCTATAGGAGGAATGAACGATGTTGTTATCACCATGCGGCATAGACTGTGCAGCCTGTGACTATTACAAGGATTGCGGCGGATGCTATGCAATCAAGGGCAAGCCATTTTATATCAAGGACTTTGGCATGGAGGTTTGTCCTATGTATGACTGCCCTATTAACAAAAAGAACTATAAATCATGCGCCGAGTGCGCCGAACTTCCCTGTAAGACGTATTATGACTGGAAAGATCCCAGCATGACGGATGAGGCGCATATAAGCTCGATCAATGCCAGAGTTAAAGTGTTAAAAGACTCGCTGTTGTAAGACGAAACAGGGCATTAACGTCTCCGTTAATGCCCTGTACTTTTCTTTAATACAATAATTTACAGTGCTTTTGGTGCAAGCCGGCTGGTTCCCTTTTTAAGCATTTTGCTCTTCCACTGGCTTGCGCTAAGCCCAAGCCGCTGGAATATTGCATCCACATGCGCCGTGTAAAAGTTATAGTCGAAGACAGCCTCAAGTTCTTCCGCGCTGATTTTCTGTAGCAATTCTTCGTCGGCTTTAAGTAAGGTTAAAAACTTCTTACCTGTCTTCCAGCATTCCATAGCATTGCGCTGGGTGAGCTTATATGCCTCCTGGCGCGACAATCCCTTATTGATTAGTGCCAGCATAACACGCTGCGAAAACACCAATCCATGAGTTGTCTCCAATCCCTTTAGCATGTTTTTAGGGTAAACATTGAGATTTGCTACTATGCCGGTGAAAATATCAAGCATATAGTCCAGCAAAAGACAGGCATCCGGCAAAATGATACGCTCGGTGGAAGAGTGTGAGATATCCCGTTCATGCCAAAGCGAGACGTTCTCCATGGAAGTTATGGCATAACCACGCATAAGGCGCGCCATACCGCAAATACGCTCGCATAACTCAGGGTTGCGCTTATGCGGCATGGAAGATGAGCCGGTTTGTCCATCTTCAAAAGGCTCCTCAAGCTCACGTGATTCACTTTTTTGCAGCAAGCGAATTTCAGTGGCGAATTTTTCAAGCGATGCGGCGCAAATGGCCAGTGTAGTGACAAACTGCGCATGACTATCGCGCTGAAGAATTTGGTTTGAGATGGGAGCCGGTGTCAGCCCAAGTTTGGTGCAGGCGATTTCCTCTATCTCAGGCGGCACAGTGGCATATGTACCTACAGCACCCGAAATTTGCCCAAAAGCGATGCTCTTTGCTGCCTCATCAAGACGATGTCTGTTGCGCTGCATTTCATCCATCCACAGAGCAAGCTTAAGCCCGAATGTAGTCGGCTCGGCATGGATGCCATGCGTGCGACCTATCATTAATGTGTACTTGTGCTCAATGGCCTTAACGGCCAGTGCCTCCACCAGCGCTTTCATGCCGGCAGAGAGAATTTCGCAGGCTTCAATAAGCTGTAGCGACAGAGCCGTATCCATCACATCGCTTGATGTGATACCCATGTGTATGAATCTGGCATCAGTTCCCACAGATGGCGCCACAGCTCCCAGAAAAGCTGTCATGTCGTGGTGCGTTTCTTTCAGTATTTTGGCCATGAGTTTTAGGTCGCATTTGGCTACCTTGATTTTGATTAACGACGCGCGTGGGACCTTGCCAAGCTTAACCCATGCCTCGCATACGGCAACCTCAACATCCAGCCATTTGCTGAACTTGTTTTCATCGGACCATACCCGCTTCATCTCAGAACGGCTGTAGCGTTCTATCATAAAATTCCTCTTTTAGCCTATTGCCAACTCTTTGCGATAATTATCATAGGCTATGCGTATTTGCTCGTATTTAAGTCCTAATATCTCAGCTGCCAAATAAGCTGCATTTTTAGCCCCTGCAGCACCAACGGCCACAGTTGCCACGGGAATTCCAGCCGGCATTTGCACTATGGCAAAAAGGGCATCCATCCCTTTGAGATCACTGGTCGGCATAGGCACGCCAATGACAGGCAGGGTTGTCCATGACGCCATTACACCCGGAAGATGTGCCGCACCACCAGCAGCCGCAATAATGACCTCAATACCGCGCTCGCGTGCCTCCTGCCCAAAGCGCCGGGCTTTCTCAGGTGTGCGGTGCGCCGAAATCACATGCACCTCGTGCTCAATACCCATTTTGAGCAGTGTGTCGAGGCACAGCTGCATGGCCTCGCCGTCAGACCTAGAACCCATAACCACAGCAACTAATGCCATATCCTTATCCTTTAAAATTATTTCAGCATTATTATCGCAGATGTTGCCCCAGCGTTAAAACTGTGCAATATCAGTTCGATAATGCGCACCATCAAAGCTGATGCGCGACAGATTATTATATACTTTCTCTCGCGCCTGTAACAAAGTTGCACCTTTTGCCACCACCGTAAGCACGCGACCGCCGCATGAAACAACCCTGCCATACGAATCATGCTTTGTTCCGGCGTGGAATACCATCACGTCATGGTCTACATCTGACAGCCCCGAAATAACAAGTCCGCTTGGGTAATGCCCGGGATATCCCGGTGCTGCCATAACCACACCTACGCAAGCCTCGTCGCTCCACTCAATGCTTTGGCGCTCCAAGCGTTTTTCAATGACTGCAAGCACAATATCAACAAGGTCGCTTTTTAGCCTAGGCATGATAACCTGCGTTTCCGGATCACCAAAACGGCAGTTGAACTCAACAGTACGCATTATGCCGCCATCAAGCATAAGACCGCCACAAAGCACGCCGGCAAAAGGGGCACCCTCTGACGTAAGCGCTTTAATAGTTGGTCTCATGACTTCTCTCATGGCACGCTCCCCCAATTCCGGCGTGTAAAAATCAGGCGGGGAGAAGCTG
This sequence comes from Dehalococcoidia bacterium, assembly GCA_009784845.1. The sequence continues at coordinate 17,292 of WQXK01000007.1, forward strand.
CCCATACCGCCAGTATTCGGTCCCTGATTATGGTCAAAAACACGCTTATAATCACAGGCACTCACAGGTGCAGAAAGCGCAGTTCCGTCAGAGAAAGCGAAAATGCTCATCTCGCGCCCTGTCATAAACTCCTCAATCACCACCTGCTCACCTGCCTGCCCAAGAGAACTGTCCTGCATCATGTTTTTGAGGGCATCTACGGCGTCATCCGTGCTCTGCGCAATGACCACACCTTTGCCGGCAGCAAGACCGTCTGCCTTTAATACAATCGGCGGCTTAAGCTGCTTGACATAATTTGTGGCAGCATTGAGGTCAGAAAAACTACGGCTGGCGGCAGTAGGTATGCCGTATTTGGCCATCAGTGCCTTTGAAAAGACCTTGGATGACTCAATACGCGCAGCGTATTGAGTCGGGCCGAAAACAGGCAGACCTGCCTTATTGAATGCATCAACCAATCCCCCAGCCAGAGGCGTTTCGGGTCCAACAAAGGTAAAATGCAGCTTGTTTTGCCGTGCTGTCTCAATGAGAGACTGTATGTCTGTTGCAGAGATGTTTATATTTTGGACGATTTCTGACGTGCCTGCATTGCCTGGTGCTACAAATACTTTCTCAACCTGCGGGCTTTGCAGCAGTTTCCAAACAATAGCATGCTCACGTGCCCCAGAACCGATAACCAGAACTTTCATATGCTTAAGCCTCAATTCAAAATTTCCGACATACTATTTTAGCATTGCAGGACCTTAAAATTGAAGTGTCCGGAAAAACTTTGTTTACGTTTTACACTACAATTCATTTAGTGTAGAATAGGCACAAATTGAAAGAATGGGTGGTTAGCTCAGCGGTTAGAGCGCTTGCTTCACACGCAAGAAGTCAGAGGTTCAAATCCTCTACCGCCCACCATTACCAGATAATCCGAACCATCTTATTCCAATAGGCAATGGGTTTGGGTTTATCCTATTTTTGAAAGACCTAGAATAGAGAAGAGGGCTTCGGTAAATCACCGAAGCCCTCTGTGGTTTGTGCCCGTTTCTTGTGTAGTGCCTTTGTGGCCTTTTCAGCCCGATATTCTGCTAAATCCTTTTTACTCTCTTCGCTTTCATAATACCTTTGTATTTTTGGCAATAGGCATCTGGCTAGCGCTTCGAAAACCCAGTCGGGAATGTCCATACCGCTACTGGTGCGTTTAATCTGTTTTACCATTCGTAAATCTAATCCCTCGTATTCAATCTCATATTCAATTGTTAAGGTGCAAGTTATTGCTTATAGGCTTTTCTCCGTATCTCTGGATTTTTGTTGTTGTACCTGCCGTTTGATTTCGTCAGGCAGAGAATCCACAAACTGCCTCAGGTTGTCATAGTCACTGCGCAGCTTGGCTTCGGCAAGTTGCCTTTTAGCGCCGACCTTCTCACCGGCTTCGGCTTTTTTGGTGAGGATGGTGTTTTCACTTGCCAGTTGGTCAATGGTACGTTTGTACTTCTTGAGTTGGGTTTCAAAGCTCTCCATGCTTGGGAAGAAGCGTTGGAGTAGCGAAATCACCTCATCTCTCTTCTTACCGGCATTTAGGGGATTGATGGTGTTGAGAGTAGCCTTGATCTGCTCTGCCTGTCTTGTAAGGTTTACCGCCTGTTTGAATATCCTTGTCGGTATATGCTGGCGTTTGGTAACGCTGGCAGACTCACCACGCTCTATGTTGTTGAACTTCTTAACCATGTGCTCAAAGAAGTCATCCTGCCATCTGGTTAACTGAGTACGATTACCGATAATCTCTTTGGCTGATAATCTTCCGTCATTGGTTATGGGTGTAAAACATAGATGCATATGCGGGGTTTTACCATGTTAGACAATGTACCCCAAACGTAAATAACTAGGGAGCCTGCCTAACTAACAACACCGCCAAATCTTACTGGCGGTGTTTCCATTTGCAATTCTACGCTAATAGGAAGTTCGCAATAGCAAAGACAATTTTGCGACCTTGCGAACTTGAACTGTCAGTAAAGCTAATTGGTATCTCATTTATGCCTAATTCAAGATCGCAAAGAAGAAAATAGTTTTGCGATCTTGAATTGCGATGTTGTGGATGCTGTGACATATGAATTGACTGCCAGATGCTCTTTTCTCTCAGCACTTTTTAATTACTGGTGAGTTGAGAATTGCGCACATATCAAAATTATTGATACAAGGAGGTGATTTTCGTTTCCATCAAGCCTTGCGAAATGCAGGGCTTTTTTGTTTGCACCCAAAATCTAAATAGGAGGTAAACCGTATGGCAAAAACCAATAAGCCATCCAAGCCGAAAAGTAACTCAAAGATTAAACACCCGGAACAACAACCCGAACAGCAGCCAATTCCCGAAGAGCCGGGAACAACGGAGTCTATTCCAGAAGTAGTTGAAATTCCCACTCAGCCAGAACCAGAAACCCCAGCATCCATACCAATCTCAGCGGAGATTGAAGATACAAAACAACCTATCATCAATCCAGAACTAGATACATCTCCAGTTACCACAGAATCCATCGTCCATCTCTCTCATGCAGATTTGTATCCGTTCAAAAATCATCCGTTTCAATTGCGCGATGACGATGATATGAGAGCATTGGTTTCCAGCGTAAAAGAAAGAGGGATCGATCAACCGGCTATAGTGCGTCCTCGTGAAAACGGAGGTTATGAACTTATAGCCGGACATAGACGCCAATACGCCGCGGCATCGGCAGGATACTCATCTATTCCCTGCATTGTGCGTAATATGAGCGATGAAGAGGCCGTAATTACCATGACCGAGTCTAACTTCAACCAGCGTTCTGAAATATTAGCCAGTGAAAGAGCTAAAGCCCTCAAAATGCAGTTGGACGCTATTAAACGACAAGGCTCCAGAAACGGCATAAAGAACAAAGACGAACTTGGTACACGTTCAAATGAAATCATAGCCGAGCGTAATCGCATGTCCAGTAAAAACGTGCAGCGTTACATTGCGTTGAATAATTTAGTACCGGAACTGATGGAGAAAGTGGATGAAAAGAAACTCAAGTTCACTACAGCGGTGGATTTATCCTATATCAAAGCGAAGAACCAGAGATATATCGCACTCGCTATAGACGCGCAGGAGACTGCTCCGTCAGGTACTCAAGCGCAGCGTTTGAGAGAACTGGATCAAAAAGATATTTTGAACGCAGATGTCATAGACGGCATTTTTTTAGAACAAACGAAGGAGGAAGTCAAAGTGATACTAACCAGTCAGGAACTGGGGGACTATTTCGGGGAAGAGAAATCCCCTCGCGAGATGAAAGAGCAGATTATGAAGCTCTTAGACGAGTGGAAAGAGAAACAACCACCAGAACTTACGGCTACGCACAAACCGATAGAACTTGAAAAGTAGACATCGGGACGAGTTGTCCCGACGTTACCTGTACAGACGGCTAAAGGAAATTCACCTTTGAGCCGTTTTTTCATTTCAAACCAATAAATAAAACTTAAGGAGAATAAACATGACAAAGAGACCCTTGGCTTATATCACCGCCGCATGGAGCGGCAACAAATACAAAAACGTCAAACTGGCAGCCGAATATTGTCGTGAGGTATATGAGGCAGGCTTTTCACCCATATGCCCCATGCTGCATTTGAGCCTGTTTCTGAATAACAATATCCCCGAAGAGCATAAGTGTGGCGCGGATATCAGCCGCGACTTCTTGCGCCGTGCGCATGTCTTGGTAGTATGCGGTGATTGTGTGGATGACAGCGTTAAAAACGATATCGCCGTTGCCGAAAGACAACATATCATGGCTACCACACTTGACGGCATAATTTTGGTAAAAGAACACGGGCAGAGCAAAAACTAATGTTTAACGCGTATATAACCAATCTTGGGAAGTACAACGCCGGTGAGCTTTGCGGTGAGTGGTTATCGCTTCCGGCGACAAAGGAAGATGTGCAAGGCTTGCTTGGGCGCATCGCTGTGGACGGCGTTATCTACGAAGAAACTTTTATCACTGACTACGATATTGATATCAATGGTCTTGCAAGGCGTTTAGGTGAGTATGAAAGTCTGGATGAACTGAACTATCTGGCGGCACGAATAGCAGCTATGGATTACTGGGAGCGTGAGAGATTTAAGGCCGCCATTGAACTTGGAGAACACAGCGCAAGTGTCAAAGAACTGATTAACCTGACATATAACCTGAACTGTTACGAGTTTTTCCCTGATGTGGAAGATGATGACGACTTAGGGCGTTACCTTGTAGAGGATATGGAGTTTGAAGAAATTCCGGAACGTCTGGAACAGTATTTCGACTATGAAGCTTATGGACGCGACTTCATCTCAAGCGCTGGCGGCGATTTTGTCGGTGGCGGTTATGCTTACCGCAACGGTGAGCGCTTCACGGAACATTACAGCGGCATGGGCGATATCCCCGATGAATACCGCATCTTTTACTATCCCGCTCCGCCTGACAAAATGCCCGTGAAGCAACAGCTTCAAATGTATTCAAAAATGGCGCAGTTGCGAGAGGCTTTGCCAGACAAGGCTGAACCTGAACTGGCACAAAGATAACGACATCGGGACGAGTTGTCCCGATGTGAGAGGAGGTGATAAAACAACATGCAGGAACAACTCAATAGGGAGACCATCGCCATATCGCTCAAGGCGTCCAATTTAACAGCCAATACGGCTAAGAAAGCCTTTATGATGGTACTGCTTCAAATGCAGAATAGGATTGCTAAAACGCAGACACCCAAAGGCAAGCAAAGCGTCAAACAACTGATGAATCATAACGTAGCCACAAATACCGTTGAAATTACCGGAGACACTGGGCTTTTTGATAAGGTAGCTAAGAAATGGGCTGTGGATTACGCCTTTTACCAAACAGGTGAAGATAAATACCTACTGCTGTTCAAATCAGGTCAGACGGATGCCATCACGGCGGCATTTTCTGAGTATACGGCTAAAGTGATGCAGCGCGAAAGTGATATGAAGCGTCCATTCAAGGAGCAGTTTCGGGAAGCAGAGCAGAATGTAAAACGTGAGCGCGCCAAACATAAAGAACGCACGCGTGAACGTGAGCATGAATATGAGGCAGCGCTTTGATGATGCGTACACTACGCAAATATGCATTGAGAAACCTGCCGTATGTGATTGTGTTGTGGTTATGCCTGAAGCTGGGCACAGCTTATCGTTTGGCTGACGGTGAAAACATGGCAGTCAGGCTTATGGGTATGGGGCAGCCACTGGGAGAAGCGTTCGGGACATTCTTCACTGGTACAAACCATTTCGACTGGTTTGTCGGCATTGTGGGAGCCTTGCTACTAAGACTAATCGTTTACGCCAGAGTAAGAAAAAACGCTAAATTCCGCAGAGACAGGGAGTACGGTTCAGCACGTTGGGGCAGCTCATCGGATATAGCGCCGTTTGTAAACTCACAGTTTCATAAAAACATCATCTTAACCGGAAAGGAGTTTCTCTCCATGAATACGCATCCCAAAAATCCGGCTCATTCGCGTAACTTAAATTGCTGCGTCATCGGTTCATCAGGCTCAGGCAAAACACGCTTTTGGCTAACTCCAAACTTGTTGCAAGCTCATTCGTCCTATGTTGTGGTAGACCCCAAAGGGTTAAGCTAATAAGGACATAGAAAATATATATGGTTAAGAAACGAGGTGCAACATGAAAAACCAACCTAACAACGGCAAGCTAACCGCCCTGTATGAGCGGCTTTCAAAGGACGATGAGCAGAAAAGCGACAGCGTTAGTATAGCCCACCAAAAGCAGATTTTAGAGGACTACGCCCGGAAAAACGGCTTCCTAAATATCCGGCACTTCACCGATGACGGGGTGCGGGGTACTACGTTCAAGCGTCCGGGGCTTGACGCTATGCTTGAAGAAATCAAGGCGGGGAACGTGGCAACGGTCATTATCAAAGACCAGAGCCGCATAGGGCGCGATGTGGTGGAAGTCGGGCTACTGAAACGGACTTTTGACGAGTACAACGTCCGCTTTATCGCCGCAAACGACAACCTTGACACCGCCAACGGCTTTGATATTATGTCGATTTTCCGTGATGTAATAAATGAGTGGTACGTTGCCGATACAAGCCGAAAAATCAAAGCTGTTTTCAAGTCGCGCATGGAAAAGGGCTTGCGCTGTTCGGGCAGTATTCCTTACGGCTACCTTGCGGGTAAAGAGGATAAATACGATTGGATTATTGACGAGGAAGCCGCCGCCGTGGTGCGCCGCATATTCCAAAGCATTATTGACGGTAAATGTGTGCGCGATATTGGCAAGGAACTACGAGCCGAGCAAATCCCGATACCGTCCGCACATTGGGAACGGATAGGCGCACCCGTCCGAGCCGCAGGGTACGCAGACCCTTACGCATGGTCTAATTCAACAGTAGGCGGTATTCTCAAAAGACCCGAATACATGGGGCGCATGGTGCTTGGCAAGACCGTTTGCGAGAACTACAAGACGAAAAACCACCGCAAGACCGCGCCCGAAGAACAGTATGTTTTTGATGGCGTTATCCCCGTCATTGTTGACGAGGAAACATGGAACAACGCCCAACGGCTACGGAAAACGGTACGCAGACCGCCGAAGCGCGAGGGTGCGCCCCACCGCCTGACAGGGCTTTTATTCTGCTCTGATTGCGGGGCGAAGCTGACGCACCGCAATTCCCTTGTTCAGCAGAAATATATTGAGGATTCCTTTATCTGTTCAAGTTACCGACAGCTTACCCGTGATTGCACTATGCACCATATCCCCTCAAAGAAGATGGAAGCCGCGATACTGACCGCCATTCAGCGCGTTAGTTGGTACGTTCAGCATAACGAAACGGAGTTTATTCAGCGTGTGCGTGAAGCGTCCACCGTCCAACAGGAAGAAACAGTCATGGAGTGCAAGCGACAGTTGAGCCAGTCAAAAAAGCGGCATACCGAACTTGACGGGCTTGTAAAAAAGCTGTACGAAGCCAACGCCACGGGCAAGATAAACGACAGGCATTTTAACCGCATGATGGCAGAGTATGACGAGGAACAGGCGGGGCTTGAAGCCGCCATAGCGGAATTACAGGGACAGATTGACGCT
>WQXK01000008.1 GCA_009784845.1 Dehalococcoidia bacterium
AAGCGTTGGGGAGTAAAGCGTTAGAATGCGGTCCGCTTCGCCAAGTTTGGCCTTCTTGATGACGATAGCTGGTGTTTGATATGTGCGTGGGCTGTTCATGATGCTTTTATGAAAGAGAATAACTATTTGCGCTTGGCTATTCTCTGCTGAATTGCGCTGCTGCTCAGTTCGCGTATGGCATCGGATGCAATCCAACGTGCTGCCTTGGAGTCAATTTGTTTTATTTGAGCCGCTGTTTCAAGTGCGCGTTTGTTAAGAGATATATTGCGTTTGCCTATGTTGCGCAATGCCCAGTTAACGGCCTTCTTGACGAAATTGCGCTCATCTGTTGAGGCTTGGATTATGAGAGGAAAAAACTGCTCATACTCGGCATCCTGCATATGCGTGTGGTAAAAACTGATTTCGGCGATTAACGAGAATGCTGCGCGTTTGACGAATTCCTCATCTCTTATTGCCCATTCATGAATTTTCCTTATTACATGAGGGGTTTGGGCAATCAGCGCTGACAATTGGTCGACGATATCCCACGAATTAAAATCGCCGACCCAACTCTCCAATTGTGCATCAGTGACCTTATCCGGCTCTTCAACCAGTCCTGCCAGTATGCGGGCTTCATGTATGCCGGAATCCCAAAGCTTAGCTGCCAGTGAGTGGTCATGCCCGATATGCTTTGCCATGCTGCGCAGGGTATAGATGGAAATGCCAAGTATTTCCCCACCTTGTATGGCAAAGCGTGCCATGCCTGCAGCGTTTTTGGCATCGGCTTGTGATTTTAACTGTTGAATAATTTCAGCGTACTGTTCCATAGATGTCTTTGAATTACTATGGTTTGTATGGCAAGGATTATTTAAAATCGTCTGTCTTAACCCTAAAATTCCTGACGCCCTTCAATGGCGCGGCTGAGTGTGACGTCGTCGGCATATTCCAGTTCGCTGCCGAATGGCAGACCGCGTGCAAGCCGTGTAACGCGCAGGCCAAGCGGAGTAATCAGGCGCTTGATATACATTGCGGTGGTATCTCCCTCAAGCGTGGGGTTGGTGCCGATGATAACCTCACTTATGCCTCCAGCAGACAATCTATCCAGAAGTTCCTTTATGCGTATGTCGCCTCCGCCTACTCCTTCGGTGGGGGATATGGCGCCGTGTAACACATGGTAGCGCCCTTTGTATATGCCCATGTGCTCAAGTGCCAGAATGTCCTGCGGCTGCTCAACAATCAGTACCTGACCTGAGTTGCGCTGAGGGTTGCGGCAAATATAACACTTGTCGCCGTCGGCTATGTTGAAGCAACAGGTGCAAAGCTGGGTTTTCTGGCGCAGAGATACGAGGGCATCGGCTAGTGCCTGCGTCTGTTCCGTCGAGGCGCGCAACAGGTAGTAGGTGATGCGCTGCGCGCTCTTAGGACCAACACCAGGCAGTTTACTGAACTCCTGTATGAGCCTATTGACTGCATCAGCAGCCAAAGGGGAAGTCTTATCCATTATGCTCTCCGATTTTGTTTTAGGGTAGCCCCGGGATTTTCATTCCGCCGGTGATTTGGTTAAGTTCTTTTGCGGCCATTTCCTGAGCATCATGCAATGCATCGTTCACTGCTTTGAATACCAGCTTTTCCAAGTCACCGATTTTTGCAGTATTAACCGCAGAAGGGTCTATTTTTATGGAAACGATGCGCAACTGTCCGTTGGCGACAACCTTTACCGCTCCCTTTCCAGACTCGGCTTCCACGGTCTTTTTTGCCAATTCTTTTTGCGCTTTTTCGAGTTTACTGCGCATTTCCATGGCCTGTTTTATCATTCCGAGATTCATTTATCCTCCACATCTATTATCTGCGCGCCCAGTTTCTGGGCTCCGCGCACAAGGTGATTTTCCTCCGGCTCATATATGCATTTTATCTGGTGGGGTTTACCAAAGAACTGAGAAAGCAGACCAGATACGATTTTCTTGTTCTCGGTTTCTGCTATCTTGTCGCGGTGAATTGGATATTTAAAGGACAGTACAATGGTATCGTCTTCAATGGCAACCGGCTTAACACCGGCACTGCGTAAAATAGCCACAGCTGCCGAGCGGCGTATGGCATCCGGCACCTGTTGTACGACGGAGTCCCAGTTAGCCGTAAGTTGCTCAAGTGGGCTGCCGGCGTTTTCCAGCGCCGATATTTTGATTTGCTCGACTGGCGGGGCGCTTTCTGTTGTTGGTGCAACACGGCTGGTTGTAGAATATGCCGGTGTGGTGTTGTGCTGTATGGGCGCAGCCGGCGTATGTTTTGGCTGGGTGTTAGCTGCTGGCGGCTTAGTGGATGTGGTGGCAGACGTCGTTTTTTCAACCACTGGGTCAATACATGCATCCACCAATGCCATCTCGAATGGCAGGGTGCTATTGCTGGCCAGCGTGCTGTCAATGCCGGCGAAAAGTTTGATTGCGCGGATAATCTGCTTCAGCGGAGTTGCCGTCGATAGTGTTTTTAACTCGGTCATTTCTTCTGCTGTTAGGCTACTGTCTTTCTCCAAACCGCTTTTTAAGAGCAACAATTCACGCAGATAGTTTACAATCTCGCGTCCCATCTGCCGCAGGTCAATGCCATCCTCAGCTGCGCGGTTAATGGCGCTTAGCCCGGCACTTAAGTCTTTCTGAAGGATAGGCTTTATTAGTTCGCGGGCGCGTTCGTCACCTACCATCCCCAGCATTTCCTGCACTTGCGTTATGGATACGTCGCATCCGTAGTAGGTGTAAATTTGCTCAAGCATATTTTCGGCATCGCGCAGCCCGCCGCGGGCGCTTTTTGCCACCAGCCGCAGGGCTTCCGGCGTGATGCTTATGCCTTCTGCTTGGGCAATACGCAACAGCTTATCCTCGGTGTCTTTTTGACTGAGGCGATGGAAATCAAAGTGCTGGCAACGTGAAACGATGGTGGGTAGTACTTTGTGAGTTTCTGTCGTTGCCAGAATAAAGATGACGTGAGGCGGTGGCTCCTCAAGGGTTTTCAGCAATGCGTTGGATGCGCTGTTGGAGAGCATATGAACTTCGTCGATGATATAAACTTTGTATTTTGCCTCTGCTGTGGCGTAGGCTACGCGTTCAATTAAATCGCGCACGTCATCTACGCCGGTATGTGAGGCGGCATCTATTTCAATAACATCAAGGGCGCGACCTTCCGATATGGCTTTGCACATAGAGCATTCGTTGCAAGGCTCGCCTGCACCGCCGCTGTCTGGCTTGATGCAGTTGGCAGCCTTTGCGAGTATGCGTCCGGTGCTGGTTTTGCCTGTGCCGCGCGGTCCGCAGAAGAGGTAAGCGTGTGAAACACGGCCACGGGAAATGGCATTAAGCAGTGTGCGGGTTACATGTTCCTGCCCGACTACTTCAGCCAGAGTTTGAGGACGCCATTTGCGGTAGAAAACCTGTGTCATAACAGTACGGTATTATACCCTAATGAGCTAAATTTGTATTGCTTAATCGGCGCGGATGTCGCCAAACTGAAAAGTATTTTTATAGGTTGTTATTTCAGCCTGCCGCATTATTGTAAGTCAAGATAATCCTTGAATTGCGCTACAATGGTTTTATCGCGCGTGAGTGCCTTGCCGATGCCGTAATCTTTGCTCAGGCGCAATGGCACGCAACAACAGCGGCAACAGTTGCATAATGCATAAAAGTCCTGTCGGCATTTTATGATAGTGTGCAGCAATCCGCGTTCGTTGCAGTTTTTCAGCACAGCTTTGGCTTCTTCCTTGCTTACCCTGCTGAATGGCTTGCCACGCTCAACAGCAAACTCATGTCCTATGGCAATCATCAACTCCACATTCAACGGATTGTCGCAGTTGCGGAATGTTTCGCGGCATGTGCATGGTGATAGTGCCAAATCTCCGGATGCGTCTACGATTGCGTAGGCTTCGTCCAATGTCAGGGCATAAGCTGATGTCATATTGCCGCCCCACATGTTTGCCACACGCCGCACCAGTCTGCCGATGAGCGGGATTTTGGTCCACTTGGCAAAGAAGATATACATCCTCAGCACCAGCGGGCGATTGCGGTTATATAGCTTTAAAGTGTGGTGCATATTTCATCCATTGGGATACTCACGGCTTATCCCTTTGCGCTTGGATAGAGAAACCATCCAGCATGCGTGAGGATGCCCTTAAGGCGTGCCCGAGTGCTAGAATATGGTCGGAATATCCTTGCCTGCGTCATCAATGCCCTGAAGCTTTGCTCTAACCTCTTCCTGGCGCATTTTTATAATAGGTATCAGGTCGCGTGATTTGGTGTAGTAGTTGCGTACGATTTCCGCATCGGCGAGCTCTGAAAGGATGAGAGTAACGTCAAGCGTGTTGCCAACGGGGTAGTCGCCGTTGCGTATGACGGCGTTGGGAGCTAAATCCTTGAGCCAGTCGCCGATATCTTTTACCAAATCCAGGTGTATTTCTTTGTGTGGTGCGGAAACCAAATACATGGCGCGCCCGGCATCATTGGGATGTACTTTGGTGGATAACTCGGCAATGGCGGCATCCATCGCCTGAATACCTTTATGAGTTGCCACATTCTTTTGACGGAAATCGACATTGCCGATTTTAACGCCGCCCAGTTTGGAGGAACCATGCCCTATGGTTGTCCAGCCGGACAGCGTTTGAATGATGTCGCCGGCATCGAGTGTTTTGGAGCCGACGCGGTTTGATTTGTTTTCCTCCCCCGCGCAAAGAAGGTTGTAGAACGGGTTTACAATCAGTCCGTTAACCGTATCCAAGTTGTGCTGCACGGAGTATCCCTTTTTAACATAACGCTGGTTATCCACAAGGATTACGGCATCTGCTACGGAATAAACGCTTTTTAGACAGACGGCTGAGTTATAAATGGTGCGTTCTTCATTTTCCTGCTCATGCTCAAAAGGCAACACGGCCATGGCATAAACCGGCTTGTCGACATAGCGTTCTTTTAGGTGTTTGACCATTATTGGTAATGAGCCTGAGCCGGTTCCGCCTCCAGTACTGGCAATCAGCAGAAAAGCGTCGGTTTCGTAAAAATTTTTGCTGGAGCGTATGGCATCTACGATTTTGTCGGCATCCTCACTGGCGACCTCAGCCCCTATTTCATTGATTTTGCCGACGCCGTGACCGCCGGTGCGGCGCCCTCCGATAAGTATGCGGTGTTGATAATCCGCCTTGATGGTGCGCAGCCCCGAGAGATCGGTGGAGTCGGTGTTTACGGCGAAAACGCCGGAACATATCTGGATTTTGCGCTGATTAAAGGCATACTGATTCAGACGGGCAAACTCATCGGCGATACGACTGCCGCATTGCCCTAGTCCTATAACGATTAATTTCATCTTAACCCTCCGATAAATGAGAAAGCGGCTTAATTCTAACCGCTGGATTGAACAGGTGTCAAACAAAACATGTGGGCGCTAAAGCATCCCTCCATCTTGCGGGTTACTTGGATTTAGGGAATAATGAGGTGAGTCCAAAACAGCATATTATGTGTGGGCTCAAAGGCGTTGTATATAACTTGGTGGAGTTCGAGTTATGCGCAGAAAAGACAGAGAGATAGGACATATTGACGGCATTGAGGAAATCTTGTTGCAATGCAAAACCTGCCACGTCGCAATGGTAGGTGACGGCAGCCCTTATATAGTGCCGCTGAGTTATGGATATAAGCTTATTGGAGGCAGTACGCTGGATTTGTATTTCCACAGTGCGCCAAGTGGTCGAAAAATGGACATTTTGAAACGTAACGCGAGCGTATGTTTTGAGGTGTCTTATGAGGGTGAGCCGGTCCATGCCGGGAATCCGTGTGACGCCGGTTATTATTTCGCGAGTGTAATTGGGTTCGGGAAAGCTGTGTTCATTGAAGACATAGTTGAAAAATGCGCGGCGTTGTCGCTAATGTTCAAGCATCAGAGCGGCAAAGATATTGCATTCACTGCAGAACAGGCAGGAGTCGTATGCGTGTTTAAAATTGTTTCGACTGATTTTACAGGTAAGAAGAAAGCCCATCCGCCGGAAATAAGGGAATAAAGATGCTCGGACACTTTGGTTTTTCGTATGTCGGCCTTATCTATATGCTTATGCTTGAGGTCCCCAATATCATATGGGCAAGGCGCAAGCCGAAAGGATATGACTCGTCAGGTGAAAACAAAGCATTGCTTTTCACTGAGCGCATAGGGCAGGTTTTATGCGTGGCGTCGATATTACTTTTCGTGGATTATAACCCGCACTCGTTTGATCTGTGGACGGTGTGGTTGGCTGTGTCACTGGTGCTAATGGTCTTATATGAAATTAATTGGATACGTTATTTCCGTAGTGAGCAGACTGTCGGCGACTTCTATCGTAGTCTGTGGGGAATACCGACACCCGGGGCAACGCTGCCGGTGGCGGCATTCTTATTGTTGGGTATATACGGCAAGGTGATATGGCTCGTGCTGGCATCAATTATTCTTGGTATCGGGCATATCGGGATACATGCTCAGCATATAAGATGCATAAAATCAAAGGATGAGGTGAACACACTGAAAGGCTGCTAATACAAAAGACGGGCGGGGTTCTCCCCGCCCGTCTTGCATATAGCGCAAAGCTTGGAGGCGTTAAAGACCTTTTTGAGCCACAAAAGCAGCCAGATCGCCAAGGCGGCAGCAATAGCCCCACTCATTGTCATACCAGACGCAAATTTTGACCAGATTGCCTCCGATGAGCATAGTGGAAGGCGCGTCAAAAATTGAACTGTGAGGATTGCCTTTGAAGTCGCTGGAAACGAGGTCTTCCTCGCAGTATTCCAGTATGCCGCGCATGGGACCTGCGGCGGCACTCTTAAAGGCCTGATTAATCTCATCTACGGTGGTATCCCTGCCGAGTTCAGCTACCAAATCTACCATGGAAACGGTGGCGATGGGTATGCGGAAGGCAACACCGTGCATCTTGCCGTCAAGTTCCGGTAAAACGCGCCCGATGGCGGTTGCGGCACCGGTTGATGTGGGTATGATGCTTTCTCCGGCAGAGCGGGCACGACGCAGGTCCTTGTGGGCCGTATCCTGCAATTTTTGGTCGTTGGTATAGGAGTGAATGGTACTCATCATGGCTTTCTTTATGATGAAGCTGTCGTTGAGTATTTTGGCTGCTGGGGCAAGGCTGTTGGTAGTGCAGGAGGCATTGGATATGATGTTATGATTTTGAGCGTCATACTTTTCCTGATTAACGCCCAAAACAATGGTGACGTCATCTTTTTTGGCTGGGGCTGAAATAATGACTTTCTTGGCTCCGCCTTTGATGTGTGATGCGGCCTTGTCGGCATCAGTGAAAAGACCGGTGGATTCAATGACTATGTCAGCTCCCACCTCGCGCCACGGAATAGCGGCGGGGTCTTTTTCTGCGAATACACGAATGGGTTTATTGTCTATGTTGATGGTATTGTCTGTCGTGCTGACGCTGCCGTTATAGCGCCAGTAGGTTGTGTCCCATTTGAATAGATGTGCATTGGTTTTGGTGTCTGTCAGGTCATTGATAGCGACCACCTCAATCTCACCGGCATGATACTGCTTGATGGTGCGCAGAGTTAAACGCCCGATGCGACCGAACCCGTTGATGCCTACTTTGATTGCCATTTGCGACTCCTTTTTATTTTAATGAGTATTTGAGCTTACTATTTCAACTGCTTTATGGATGCACTGCCGCCTGATTGCTCAGCTTTATCTGAAACAGCATATCCATAAAGGCCTCCAGCCTTGTTTTCAGGTGTTGCGAAAGAACAAAGTCTGTATTCCCTTCAATTGTGAGTATTGGTATGGACAGGCGGTTGCGCAGGACAATATCGCCAATGGCGCGGTGGCAAAAGGCCTGTACGTAATGAATGACTCCGTCGATACTACGTCTTTCAATTTCACACTCAATGTCGCGGATGCGTCCTCCGATGTCAAAGGGATAGGTATAATCCGTGTACTGCCCTGCCAGTGTCGTGCTGTTTGAAAGCATGGCAAACTGGCGCTGAATCTCATTATATACCACACGGGCTCCGTTTTGCTCTATAAACGGATATAAATCTTTTCCATAGACAGGGGGCACCCCTATGAAGGCTAGTCGCAACTCATCAGCAGGATAAGGTGTGCGTTGTTTGGCACATTCAATAAGATTTTGCACGTCGGCTTGGTATTGCAAATAGTCCTGATTGAAATCAGAACTGGAGACCAGCCAATAATGATTTTCTGCCCCGCTGATACAATTGTCCTCCCAAGTGAGGCGATCAAGCGTGCCCGCTGCTGTGCGGCAGGGCGCGAGTTGCCGGCGCATGTTTTCTGCGGCTGGCAGGTCGGTTCCCAGCCTGTCAGCCAGTTTTTCAAGTGCCGTTTGCATTTGTTCTATGTCGGGGTGGTCCGGGTAGGCGAAAGGGATTGTTGTTAAGCCGTGCATTTTGAGCACTTCCATAAGCATACTGGTGTTGGAGCAATCACCGGTGGTGACGCACAATACGGTATCGATATGCTGCTCTACGCACACACTGTAAAGCCCTTTTATCCAGGCACATGTGTTAAGGGGAAAACCTGCTCTTTCAGCTTTACGTACAAGTCTGCCCGGGTCAGGGTCATTCATGAAAATGTTATTCAGATCAAGCGGGGTATATCCTGCTGCAAGCAACACCTCGCTAGGTACAGTGGTGGTAATGCCTATGACTTTCTTCGGTTTCTGCATGGCGCCACTATTTTAATGTTTTGCGGGGGCGATTGGCAAAATACATGAGTGATGGATGGCAGTTGCACCTTATGTTATTATTTCAAGGATAATTCTTGAAATAATAATCCGCTGCAGATATAATACGGTCTAAGGAATTGATTCTTGATATGAAACGTTTTATCAACCGTGAGCGCGAACTCGCTACGCTGAATGAGCAGTATGCCGCAAATGATGCCGCTTTTATGGTGATTTACGGACGGCGTAGAGTTGGGAAAACCACGCTCATAAAAGAATTCATAAAAAACAAACGCGCCTTGTATTTTCTGGCGAATGAGGAAACCGAAGCTGTAAGTATGCGGCGTTTTGCCGAAGCATTGGCGGAGTACACCGGGCAGGAGTATTTAAAGAATGCTTCGTTTGAAAACTGGCGCGATTTGTTTGACATCTTCTTAAAACATGAACAATCAGAAAAAAAACTACTGATTATTGATGAGTTCCCCTATATGGCCAATGCGAATTCAGCGTTCCCGTCCATCCTGCAATGGGTTTGGGATACGTGGTTTCAGGAGCAGAAGACCATGCTGGTTTTATGCGGATCTCTCATCAATATGATGGAAAAGTACACGCTAAATTATTCAAGCCCGCTTTATGGTCGTCGCACCGGGCAAATAAAGATGAAACAGATTGATTTTGCGCACTATCACAAATTTTATGAGAATATGCCCTACCGTGATTTGGTAGAGTTTTACTCTGTAACAGGGGGCATCCCCAAGTATATAGAATTATTTGACGGGCAAAAAGGGCTATTCGATGAGATTAGACGGCTGATGCTCAACCCTAATGGTTTGTTGTTTGAAGAGCCGGAGTTTTTATTACGCCATGAGGTCGATGAAATCGGTAGTTACTTTTCAATCATAAAGAGCATAGCGGCAGGTAATCACAAGCCAGGGAAAATCAGCGCAGATATAAACGTGAAGCAGACAAGCCTGCCAAAATACTTAAAGACGCTGATTGATTTGGATATTCTGAGGCGTGACGTGCCAGTAACCGAAGAAAACCCCGAAAAAAGCAAAATGAGCCTATATCAAATCAAGGATAACTTTCTGCGCTTTTGGTTCCGATTTGTCTATCCGGAACGCGGGAGACTGGAACTGGGGCAAGCGGATTATGTGATGCAAAAAATAAAAGCCAATTTCATCGATAATCACGTGGCTCATGTTTATGAGAGTGTTTGCCGTAGCGAACTTTGGCAACTTGAAATGGCAGGTAAGCTGAAATTTAACAAGCTTGGTCCGTGGTGGAACAACAACGTGGAAATTGACAGTGTCGGAATTGATGCCACCGGTAATGACATAGTGTTTGCAGAATGCAAGTATCGCAACCAGCCAATGGACACAGATGTATTCTACGACCTGCTTCGCAAAAAAGAACTCGTGCCGTGGAAGATAGAAAGCCGCGTTGAAAAGTTCGTGCTGTTTTCCATCAGCGGGTTTACTGAGCGGTTGCGCAATATGGCCAATAAACGGAAGGATTTATTTTTGTTTGGTGGGGATGGTCAACTGGAAGAGTAACCACCGAAGCAAATTGGAAATAGCATTTGGCTATGCAATTCCATCGCTGGAATGTTGAACGCCTGAAGAACACTCTCTACTTCAAATTGTAAAAGGCTTCCATCCCGGCATATTTGGCGCATGTGCCAAGTTCGCTCTCAATGCGCAGCAGCCGATTGTACTTGGCGGTGCGCTCTGAGCGGCAGGGGGCACCGGTTTTTATCTGACCGGTTGATAGCCCGGCGCACAAATCAGCGATGGTAACATCCTCTGTTTCGCCGCTACGGTGGCTGACCACGGCGGTCCATCCTGCCTGACGCGCCATATTGATGGCGGCGATGGTTTCGCTAAGCGTGCCGATCTGGTTAAGCTTAATTAGTATGGAGTTGGAGGCTTTTTGCTCGATACCTTTGCTTAATCGTTTGATATTGGTGACATATAGGTCATCGCCTACCAGCTGCACACGATCTCCGATGGCTTCACAAAGCATTCGCCAGCCTTCCCAGTCATCCTCGGCCATGCCATCCTCAATGCTTATGATAGGATATTCCTGTGTGCGCTTGACGTAATACTGCACCATCTCCTGACGGCTAAGGCGTTTGCCTTCACGTGCCAACACATATGTGCCGTCCTCATAGAATTCGGAAGAAGCCGGATCAAGGGCGATGAAGCAATCTACGCCCGGTTTGTAACCGGCCTTTTGCATGGCATCAATGATAAGATCAAGCGCTGCCTGATTCGATGGAAGAGATGGCGCAAATCCTCCCTCGTCGCCGACATTGGTGTTGAACTTTTGGACCTTAATGAGAGATTTAAGCGCTTGGTAAATTTCTGCTGCCATACGCAGAGCGTGAGCAAAACTCAAAGCGCCGGCAGGCGCAATCATGAACTCCTGAAAATCGGTTGAGTCGGATGCGTGCTTGCCGCCATTGAGTATATTCAGCAACGGAACCGGCAAAATGTAGCTGTTTTGGCAACCGAGATAGCTGTAGAGGGGCTTCTTGGCAGATGCCGCTGCGGCGTGAGCGATGGCCAGTGATACACCCAGCATGGCATTGGCTCCCAAATTGGACTTGTTCTCCGTGCCGTCCAGATTAAGTAGTCTGTTATCAACCTTTCCCTGCCCGGTCGGGTCCATTCCTTTCAGTTCCGGTGCGATGGCGTTGTTCACATTATCAACCGCCTTGAGTACCCCAAGCCCGTTGAAGCGTGTCTTATCGTCGTCACGTAACTCGACAGCTTCATGCTTGCCTGTGCTGGCACCGGAAGGCACAGCGGCCTCTCCACATGCGCCGGAATCGAGTTCTGCCCGCACGGCAACAGTTGGGTTGCCACGCGAGTCCAGTATTTCCCAAGCCTGAATGTTTTTAATCTTATCCATAAAACCTCATCCAATCATTTCCAGAGCCGTTTCTACAGCTTCTGTTGGTGTTTTTGCCTCAATAATGGGGCTTTTCTCGTTTCCATTGCGCGATATGCCCCATGTGTTTAGTCCAACGACAGGCAGCCCGCTCTGCAATGCATATCCAATTTCTGACAGCGTACCATAGCTGCCACCAATGGCTATAACAGCTTGCGCTGATTTAACGACTGTTACATTGCGCGCGTATCCTATGCCGGTGACAATGGGTATTTTGACATATTCGTTGGCGTGCAAACGGCTCTCGCCCGGGAGGATTCCGATGGTTAGCCCATCACCTGCGCATGCACCCCTGCAGGCGGCCTCCATAACCCCGCCCATGCCGCCACAAACCAGTACCACTCCGGCGCGTGCGATTTCATGCCCTACTTGCTCGGCAGCTTCCAGTTCTGCCGGAGTAGCCTGTGAGCCACCGATGACTGCGATGAATTTTTGTTTGGTTGTGTTTAGCATGCCTTGAGTCCTTTGCGGCAGAGCAATTATAACATTCGTCTTTTGTAATGGTAAAGCACACAGCAAAACAGACATGGCGAGCATTTATGTCTTTAGGCATAAACAGTATGACGAAAATGTTTTAGTAGAATTTATTGCCGAGGATAAATCAGGTAAGGAAAAAATTTCAGGATGGTTTATACATGATATTGAAAATTCATCTGTAAAGGAAGTGAATTTTTTTGATTAGTCCGGTAGCTGTGCTGGTGTATCGCCAATCTGGGTCGGTTTTGTAGAGTTACTTTTGTTGAATTGGTTCATGGCACGTTCAATTCCATCACGTACCAGCGTGGTTAAGGCGTTGCCGGCCTCGTCAATAACTTTTGTAATGGTAACAGCCTCGTCTCCATCAAAGTCGCCCAACACGTGGCGTATGACCTGCTTTTGAGTGCCACTGACCGCGTCATTTGGATGCCCTACCCCGATGCGTAGGCGTATAAAGTTGGGTGTGCCAATTTCATAAATGATGGATTCTACGCCGTTATGACCTGCGGAACCACCTCCTTGGCGCATGCGTATGTTGCCCATCTGCAGGTCCATTTCATCGTGAACAACAACTAAATCCTCCGGCTTGATGCGGTACTTAATGACCAGTTTCTTTACAGCTTCACCAGAGGCATTCATAAAGGTCTGCGGGCGCGCCAGTATAATTTCTTCTCCGTCAAGCCTTCCATGGGACGTGCGCGATAAGCCCTCTTTCTTATCAAAACTCCAACCGCGTTCTTTGGCAAATCTTGAAACGCACATGAAGCCGACATTGTGGCGGTTGTTTGCATACTGATTGCCGGGATTTCCCAAACCAATGATGAGTTTCATAGTGGCACTAAGAATAATACGAAAGTCCGATTTAAGGCAAACTCAAGGTGGGTAGTTGTCTTATTTGCGAGTTTGTTATGAGATATCTGAGGAGTTAGTTGTTTCGGCAGGAGATTTAGACTGCATTATGCTATAATTTGGGAACCCAACGCGGCTGATTACTTATGATGCATTTTGACTTACTGCAAGCGCGTGAGCGCATTGAGATATTGCGGACGCAAATCAACCGCAACAACTATCTCTACTATGCCCTCGACCAGCCGGAGGTGACCGATGCCGAGTATGATGCTCAAATGCTTGAGTTGAAGGCATTGGAAGAGAAGTTTCCGCATCTTATTACTCCTGATTCACCCACTCAGCGTGTCGGCACCTCACCGCTTGAGGCTTTCGGAGTAGTGGCGCATCCAAGACCGCTGTTATCGCTTGCCAATGCTTTTTCTGATGCGGATTTGGAGTCTTGGTATAACCGTAGCCTGAAGCTTTTGAGCGGACGTGCCTTTGAGATTGTGTGTGAGCACAAGATGGATGGGCTGGCTATTGCGCTTACATATGAAAATGGGCGCTTGGTTCGGGGTGCCACACGCGGTGACGGCTATAATGGCGAGGATATCACTCAAAATTTGCGTACAATCCGCAGTATCCCGCTTTCTGTGGCTGGGAATGCACCTGACAGGTTTGAGGTGCGCGGTGAGGTATATCTGCCTAAGGCTGGGTTTGAAAAACTGAATCGTGAGCGTGCCGAGCAGGGAATGCTGCTTTTTGCCAACCCGCGCAATGCTGCCGCCGGATCGGTGCGCCAGCTTGATCCGCGCGTTACTGCTGGACGTGCGCTGGATGTTTACATCTATGCCTTGGGTTATGCCGATGGGGCGCTCATGCCTGCAACTCACTGGGAGACCATGCAGTATCTAAGGTCGCTCGGCTTCCGTATCAATCCCAATAATCGCCGTGTTGCAACCATTAATGAGGCGGAGGATTACTATCGGCAATGGACGGCCTCGCGCGGCAGTTTGCCGTATGAGGCAGATGGTATCGTTATGAAGATTGACCCCGTCGCATATCAGGAAGAACTTGGTGACGTGGGACGGGAACCACGCTGGGCTATTGCTTACAAGTTTCCCGCTGTGCAGGGGCGTACGCAACTCAATGAAATTATTGTCAGCGTAGGTCGCACGGGCACACTCAATCCGGTGGCCGTACTGCAACCTGTGGTGGTTGGCGGCGTCACAATCAGCCGCGCCGCATTACATAACGATGACGATATTCGACGCAAGGATATACGTGAGGGGGATATGGTTTTCATTCAGCGTGCCGGCGACGTAATTCCTGAGATTGTGGGGCCGACACCTGAAATGTTGTCACGCGCAGGCAGGTCTGCCCCTTTCAGTTTGTGCGACAAATTGTATGACGCGGCGAGTATGGCGCCTGTTTGTCCCGTGTGCGGCTCACCTGTTTTCAAGCCGCAGGAAGAGGTGATGTACTATTGCCCCAATGCTTCCTGTTCGGCTCAGGTAGAGGAACGCCTGCAGCATTTCGTCTCGCGCGGGGCAATGGATATCCGCGGCATCGGCGGACAGATGGCGGCGCTGC
This sequence comes from Dehalococcoidia bacterium, assembly GCA_009784845.1. Next base: position 14,513 of record WQXK01000008.1, read on the forward strand.
TGTTGCGTGAGGGACTGGTACAGGACATAGCTGATATTTATATGCTTGAAGGTCGCCGTGAAGAACTACTTGCAATTGAGCGCTTGGGTGAAAAATCGGTGGATAATTTGCTGCTGGCAATTGAAAAGAGCAAGTCCCGCCCTCTACCGCGCCTAATCAATGCATTGGGCATACGGCACGTGGGAGAAGAAACAGCGGAGTTGTTAGCTGCGCATTTCAATAGTTTGGATGCATTAAGCGCTGCGTCGGAGACTGACCTGACAGGCATTCCGTCCATCGGGGGTAAAATTGCCTCCAGCATAGTGGCATTTTTGCGCAATGAAGATAACAGGCGTATCATTGCCAAGCTGAAAGCTGCAGGTGTTGGAACGCTTGCTGAAAGCGCAACGGCGTCAGCGACCAACTTACCCCTTGCCGGATATGAGTTTGTCATCACGGGCAAGCTGGAGCATTTCAGCCGCGAAACTGCGGAAGGATATATCCGTACTCTTGGCGGTAGTGCCGAGGGCGACGTGACGAAAAAGACGAATTGTCTTGTGGTTGGGTTGGATCCGGGCAGCAAGCTTGCAAAAGCCCGCGCATTGGGAATAAAGGAAATTAACGAAACGGAATTGCTGCATATGTTGGGGCAGGCGTAGAAGGAGGGCTAAATGGCTGAGATTTATCCATTTAAGGGCATCCGCTATAACACGGAAAAGGTGCAAAGTTTGGCGTCGGTGATTTGTCCGCCTTATGACGTTATTAGCCCGCAGCAGCAGGAAGAGCTTTATCGCCGTGACGCGCACAATTTTGTGCGTATTGAATATGGCAAACAGAATCCTGGTGATACGGACGGCGATAACCGCTATACACGCTCTGAGACTTTTCTGGAACAATGGTTGTCCGAGGGTGTGCTGAAATATGATGCCACCCCAGCCGTATATGTTGACGAGCATTATTTCATGTATCAGGGTTGCGAGAGAAAACGGCGTAGCTTGGTGGCTCGCATACGGCTGGAGGGATGGCATCAAATGGTGGTCCGTCCGCATGAGTGCACGCTGGTTGGTCCAAAAAGTGACCGCATAAGTTTGATTCGTGCCATCAGGGCTAATACCAGCCCTATTCTTTCGATGTATGAGGACAAACAAAGCGTCGTCAGGCGTGTGTTGGAATGTGTTACGGCAGAAGAGCCGCTGATGCGGGTGGGTATGCAGGGAGAGGAAAGGCATGACATTTGGGCAATAACTGCTCCTGTGGATTTGCAGGAAATAATTGCCGCATTCTCAGACGAGCCGCTTTATATTGCCGATGGGCATCACCGCTATGAGAGCGCGCTGGTGTATCAGCGTGAGCAGATGGCATTGCATCCCGAATGCGACCATCATGCAGATTTTAATTTTGTGATGATGGCGCTTGTTGCCTTCGATGACCCGGGCTTGTTTATACTGCCGCCGCATCGTGTGTTGCGCGGCCTTAACCAGACTAAACTGGCGGAGCTTAAACCTGCCCTAACCTCTTTCTTTGATGCTGAAACATTGACCATGGATGGTGGTGCTTGGGCGAAGATAGACGCTTGGCAGTCAGCTGAGCAGAAACCGCATTTGGCAATGTTCGGATTGGATGGAGAGAATTTCACTTTGCTAACTTTGCGTGATTTCGACGTTGCCGCAAGATTTATGCCGTCTTTCCACAGCGACGTCTATAAAAAACTGGACGTAAGCTTAATAGACCACATAATCATGGAAGAACTTTTGCATATACAACCGGAAAATGAGGAAGGGTTGGTTTTTAACTACGACCGCGCCGATGCGGTGCAGTCAGTGCGTACAGGTGAGTTTCAGTCGGCTTTTATCATTCAGCCGGTAAGCCCCGGAATCATCAAAGCCATCTCAGACGTTTCAGACCGCATGCCGCGGAAAAGCACTTATTTCTATCCCAAACAACCTAGTGGACTGGTTGTTAACAGGTTGGTATAAGGTGAATTAGTTTTCTGGGGGGTAGATAATATCAATCCGGCTCTTTCAAAACTTTAACATTTTTTCGCTTTAAGAATTTACTCTTGCTTTTTTCAAACTCTTTTCTCTGTATATAGAAAACTTCCCTTATGTTTCTTGAGTTTGTGAACTCTATTATAAAACTATTGGCAATTTCTTCTATCCCTTCAACGATTTCTTCACCTTCTACTTCACTAAGCAGAATATCGTTTATATATATGTCAAAATATATTCCATCCTTAATGCAGCACATAAGTATCTTTGTTCAATGAAATAACAATGACGTTTTCAGCAAAGCGAGTTTTTGAAGAAAAAATGCCATGATTCATTAAAAGTTCGTACAAATGTTGTAATGAAGTTACTCTCACAACGTTTCTCTTATTTGTGCTTTTGTCGTAAACGAATGAGAGGGACCGTATGGCCCCTCTCAATTTTTCAAGACATAACTTAGCCTAGATTTTGACCAGCTTAGCGGAATAGACGTCCGGCAAATCTAAAATCTGCTTGCATTGAGCATCTGGTAGGGCTTCATCCAATGCCAGTACCATTAGTGCATCACCGCGTGCCTGAAGGCGCGACAAATGCATATAGCTAATATTGATATCGGCATCGCCTGCAATCTTACCGACTGCTCCTATTAGTCCTGGGCGGTCTTTGTGAGTGCATAATAGGAAATAGCTACCTGTGGGCATGATATCAATCCAATGCTGGTTTATCTGTACGATGTGGCTTTCACCGCGCATCACAGAGCCGGAAACGGTTGCAGTGCCTTCACTGGTAACTGCCTCCATACTTATAAGGTTGGCGTAGTTATCGCAGGTGGCTTGCTTTTCCTCAGTAATTTTGATGCCGCGCTTGGTGGCTTCCATATTCGAGTTGACCATGTTGATGCGCTCATCGGTAAGGCGCCCCAGCAACGCGCCGAGTAAAATAGCCTTGAGCGGCTTGGTGTCAAGTGCGGCGACCTCGCCCTGATATTTGATGTTGAGGTTTTGAATTTGTCCTCCACCGAGGTAGCTTAGCAAGTTGCCAACAGCATCGGCCAGATGCATATAAGGCACCATAACGGGCAACACCTCTGCTGATATCAGCGGGGCATTAACTGCATATTTGGCGGGTTTTCCATTTAATACATCTATAATCTGTTGTACCACCTCCGTGGCAGCCAGTGTCTGTGCCTCTGCAGTGGATGCCCCGAGGTGCGGTGTGACGATGATTTTTTTTGAACTGAAGAGGATGCTTTGTGTGCATGGCTCCTCAATGAAGACGTCAATAGCGGCACCGCCCAGTTTTCCTGCGTTGATTGCGGCAACCAAAGCCTCTTCGTCAATCAGTCCGCCGCGGGCGGCGTTGATAATGCGCGCGGAAGGCTTCATCATGGCAAGCTGACGGGCACCAATCATATTCTTTGTGGCTTCAATTAGCGGTACGTGTAGGGTTATGAAATCGGCTTCCTGCCAAATTTCATCAAGTGTTTTCATCTCGACGTTCATCTTCTCGGCACGTTCGGCTGTGACGAATGGGTCATAACCGATGAGTTTCATTTCCATACCCTGTGCACGGCGAGCCACTTCACTGCCCACGTTGCCTAAGCCTACGAGTCCTAGAGTTTTGCCGCGAACCTCGGTTCCCATGAAGTCGTTGCGTTTCCACTCTCCGCTTTTAAGTGAGGCATTGGCTTGTGGGATATTTCTAGCCAATGCCATCATGAGTGCAACGGCATGCTCTGCAGCTGAGATGGTATTGCCGGTTGGCGCGTTGACCACGATGATGCCGCGGCGTGTGGCGGCCGCGGTGTCAATGTTATCCACACCGACTCCAGCGCGTCCGATGACGATTAGTTTGGTACTGGCTTCAATAATATCGGCGGTGACACGCGTCTGGCTACGCACCACGAGCGCCTCATAGTTACCTATGATGGCTTTCAGTTCTTCCGGCGCGAGTTTGATTTTAACGTCTACATTGGCATATTGCTTGAGGGCATCAACACCCTCTTGTGCCAAAGGGTCGGCTACCAGCACATTCATTGTCATAGATTAATTTCCTCCAATAAATCCGGCTTTTGGTAATGCGGATTTGAGTGCGCATAAAACGGACTCAATATCTTTTTCATTGACCCAGCCCAAATGCCCTATGCGGAAGATTTTGCCGTCCAGGTCCATCTGCCCGCCGGATAGTACTATGTCGTACTCCTCGCGCATGATTTTATTGAGCGTCTTGGGGTCTAATCCGTCTGAGCCCAAAACTGCGGTGACTGTGTTGGAAGCATATGCCTCATCGGCAAACAGCTTAAGACCCAATGCCTTGATGCCCTCGCGGGTCATTTTGCCCAGTTTGATGTGACGCGCGATGATGTTATCCAAGCCTTCATCAATCATCATGGTAAGAGATACATCAAGAGCCGAGATAACAGAAACAGCAGGGGTCCAGGGGGTTTGTCCGCCGTTGGCTAAGGTTTTTTTGGCTCTGGCGAAATCCCAATAAAAACGCGGTGTTTTGGCTGCTGCATTAGCATTCCATGCTTTCGCGGAAAGGGCTACCATAGCTATGCCGGGGGGCACCATCCAACTTTTCTGCGCCCCAGTTACCATGACGTCTATGCCCCATTCATCCACGGGCAGGGCGATGCTTCCGATACTGGAAATGGCATCAACAACGAATAATTTGTCATAAGGTTTAATGGTTTCGGAAATAGCTTTGAGGTCGTTGGTAACACCTGTTGATGTTTCGTTGTGTGTGACCATAACAGCTTTGATGGAAGGGTCATTATCAAGCGCCGCTTTGATGACTGCTGTGTCGGCGGCTTTGCCCCATTCGCTTTTAAGTACGGTAACATCAGCGCCGAAAGTCTTGGCGATGTTAGCCAAGCGGTCGCCGAAAACACCGATGGAAACAGACAATACCTTATCACCCGGCGAGAATGAGTTAACGACCGCTGCTTCCAGCCCGCCTGTACCTGAACCGGTTAGCAAAAATACGTCGTTTTGGGTAAGAAACAGCTTCTTTAACTTGTCTGTGACGCTGAGTACTGTTTTCTGAAATTCACTGCCGCGGTGATTAACCATCTGGCGTCCCATGGCAGCCAGTACTTCAGGTGGGCAGGGGGTAGGACCGGGAATTCTAAGGTTGGTCATAAAATTGCTCCTTCAAAGCTATATAGTCATGCGAGAATTAAGAATTATAGCTTAAAAATTGTGTAATAAACAACTGAAACCGAGGAAAATTTAATACGATAAAATCACAAATCTTACGTGGCAGTATTCATGGCTAAATACAAACTTATGGGAAAGTTAGGCAAACATTGATTTTTTCTTCATCACAGTTGCCATGTACCTATCATTCAATTAACCTCACGTAACGCCGTTTACCTGCCTTAAGTACTGCGCCGCTTGCGACCAAATAATTCGGCTCCGTAAGCTTATTGCCGTCTATTTCCACTCCGCCCTGTTGGATGAGGCGCATGGCCTCCCCTTTGCTTTTGACCAAGCCTGCGTCAAGCATCACGCCGGGGATGGATAATGTTCCCGGGATTATGCGGAACTCGGGAATTTCGGCTGGCGTTTCTTTGTTCTGTACTATGCGCACAAAATTGTCCTCAGCAGCCGTTGCAGCTGATTTGTCATAAAGTTGAGAGATAATCTCACGTGCCAGGCGCTTTTTGAGCGCCATGGGATTGGCTCCATTTTCTATTTCAGTACGGAACTCTGCCAGTTCTGCATCCGGGACATCTGTGACTAGCGTGAAGTAATCCATCAGCAGGTTATCAGGAACAGACATCACCTTGCCGAAAATCTGCTCAGGGGCTTCTGTAATGCCGATGTAATTCCCAAGGCTCTTACTCATTTTATGGGTGCCATCGGTGCCAACCAGTAGCGGGGTCATCAGAATTTGCTGCGGTTGTTGCCCTACCATCCCCTGCAACTCGCGACCTACCAGAAGATTGAATTTCTGGTCAGTGCCGCCGAATTCCACTCCCGCTTGTATTTGTACTGAGTCATATGCCTGAAGCAGCGGGTAGATAAATTCAGTGAGGGTAATCGGCTTGCCCGCTGTGAATCGTTTGTTAAAATCCTCACGTGCAAGGAATTGCGCGATAGTGAAGCGACCGGTGAGTTTGAGCACGTCTGCTAAAGAAAACTTGCCGAACCACTCACTTTGCCAACGCACCTCTGTGCGGCTGCGGTCAACGATTTTGAAGAACTGCTGCATATATGTTTCGGCATTGCTTTTTACCTGTTCGTAACTCAGAACAGGACGCGTGACACTTTGTCCCGTGGGGTCGCCGATTTGCGCCGTCCAATCGCCTACGATGAGCACCACTTCATGCCCTAGTTCCTGAAATTGGCGCAACTTTCGGAGCCCTACCATGTGACCTAGATGTATGTCGCTTGATGAGGGGTCAAAGCCTTCTTTCAGGCGCAATTTATCGCCCTTTCTAAGGCGAGCGATGAATTCTTCCTCTACGATTACTTCGGCGACACCGCGGCGTAACAGGTGATTGAAGTCGAAATTTTTTTGCATCTTTAACTCTTTTCAGTTTTTTCGCAGTCGGGCACAGACAGTATTTGGCGTACCTGCAAGACATCCAATGCAATCTGTGCTTGGAGCGCCTCAGCGTCAGGGAATTTTGTCACTCCGCGCAACCGCTCTATTATATCTATTTTAAGGTTGTGGTTGTAAAGATTGGCGCAGTAATTCAGCAAATGTGTTTCCACAATGCGTTCCACTCCGTCAAAGGTTGGGCGTGTGCCGATGAACGTTGCGGAGGGATGTGTTTGGTCGTTTATGGTGGTGATGGTGGCATATGCTCCATCTGCCGGCAGTGCCTGTTGTGGAGCGGGTACAATGTTTGCGGTGGGGAAACCTATTTTTGTGCCTCGTGCGTCGCCTTCGATGACCATGCCTTCCACACGGAATGGACGTGTAAGCATAGCATTGGCATCGGTGATATTCCCTGTAGCCAGTGCCTGTCGGATAGTGGTGCTGGATACGATTTTTCCATGGTATTCCACAGGTGAAACTACTTCTGTGGTGAACCTCATCTGCTGCCCCAAGGCGTGCAATGTTTCCAAAGAGCCTTCGCGCTGATGCCCAAGGGCGAAATCCCATCCCAGTATCAGCCCCTGCATTTTGAGACAGCGTTGTAGTATCGACACGAAATGTTGTGCCCCAAGAGCAGCCAACTCGGGTGAGAATGTGAGCGCGACAACCAAATCTATATCCATGCTTTTTAACAGACGAATACGCTCGTCGAGACTTGTCAGCAAAGGTACGGTGGAGTGGGGGGTTAGCAATGCGGATGGGTGTTGCTTAAACGTGATGACAGCGCTTGGGATTTCTTTTGCGCGCGCTTGTCCCACCAAACGCCGTACCAGCGCTTGATGTCCCATGTGCAGCCCGTCGAACATGCCGATGGAAACCAAGGTATCCTTGGTTGGCACTATGTGACTCAGTTCGTGCTCTATTGAAGTAGACATAATTTTGTGTTCTAACCAGTTAAGTAAGGCTTATTATAATTTGCTTGTTGTGTGGTGTAAAGAAGAACGCATCATATTGTTGACATGGTAGTTTTCTTGTGATACAATACCTCTTTGCTTATGGCGTTATTTAATATATTCTACTGTTTCTATCCTCCGCTTACAGTTTTTTAGCCTATAACTGCGACTAAAAAATTGCCTCTTTTACTGCAGGGTTTTGTTTGAGGAGTGAGTTTTTGGAACAACCAATTTTCCCCGTAGGGGTACGTCCCCCTGTCCCGCACAAGTCCTATTCGCAGGTTTCACAGGTTTTGGAGGTTCCCAACCTCATCAATTTGCAGCTTACTTCTTTCCAGTGGTTGTTGGAAGAAGGCATCAAGCAATTGATGGAGGAAATTTCGCCCATAAAAGACTTCACGGGCAATCGTCTTGAGCTTAGCTTCGTAGACTACGAATTTCGTGAGCCGCGCTTATCAGAGCAGGAATGCGTTCAGCGCGACCAGACCTATGCCATAACGCTCTATGTTAAGGCGAGATTACTGGTTAAGAATACCGGTGAGATTAAGGAGCCTTTTGATCTGTTCTTTGGCGACATGCCCATGATGACGGCTCAAGGCACATATATTACATCCGGCACGGAGCGTGTTATTGTCAGTCAGTTGCTGCGTTCGCCGGGTGTTTATTTCACCGTGACGGAAGATGCAGTAAGTGGTCGGCGTTTGTGCAACGCCAACCTTGTTCCCAGCCGCGGTGCTTGGCTGGATTTTGAGACCAGTACCCGTGACGTAATTTCGGTTAAAATTGATGGAAAGCGTAAAATTCCCGTAACAACACTGTTACGCGCTATAGGATATGCATCTGACAGCGAGTTGATTTCCATATTTGCGGCTGAGGATAACTCTACTGACCATCAATACATAAGGTCAACCATTGAACGCGATCTGGCTATTCGCACTAAAGAGGCGGCTTTGCTGGATATTTATCGCAAGGTACGCCCCGGCGACCCGCCCAATCTGGATAACGCCAACAAGCTGTTGCAAAATATGTTCTTCAACTCAGACCATTATGATTTGGGGCTGGTAGGACGCTACAAGCTTAACCGGCGTTTGGATTTAACTCCTTCGGCAGAAGGGGAAGGTCGCGCTTTAACGCATGAGGACATGCTTGAAATCGTGCGCCGCATTATTATGGTTAATAATGGGCAGGATCATTCCGATGATATTGACCATCTTGGCAATCGTCGCATTCGCACCGTTGGAGAACTGATTCAGAATCAGTTCCGCTTGGGTCTGATGCGACTAGAGCGCGTTGCCCGTGAGCGCATGAGTATTCTTTCTGCCGAGGCACTTACACCCAGTGCTTTGGTTAATATCCGCCAGGTGGTTTCTGTTATACGCGAGTTCTTCGGCGGCTCTCAGCTTTCTCAGTTTATGGATCAAACCAATCCGCTGGCGGAACTGACAAATAAACGCCGTCTGTCAGCCATGGGACCCGGTGGTCTGTCACGTGAGCGCGCCGGTTTTGACGTGCGTGACGTGCATTTCTCTCACTACGGACGTATTTGTCCTATTGAAACGCCGGAAGGCCCGAACATTGGCCTTATTGGCTCTTTGGCAACATATGGGCGTATCAACCGCTATGGGTTTATTGAAACGCCTTACTGTAAGGTAAAAAGCGAGTTGAATAC